>NZ_JBIEIS010000002.1:0-182991 GCF_043496855.1 Nonomuraea sp. JJY05 | reverse complement strand
CAGGTCCCCGCCTGGGGGTGTGGGGGCTTGCCCCCACAGAGCGCTGCCCGAGCTCTCATCGCGCGCAGCGCGCCTTCAAGCGAGGACCGCGCCGTTGCGGGGTCGAAGGGGCGGAGCCCCTGGGAGGCAGGGCCCGAGTGCTCACATGGCGCGAAGCGCCTCACAATGCGAGGACCTTGCTTTTCGCCCCCGGAACCCCGGAACTCCCCGGAACCCCCGGAACGCGTACCGGCTAGTGCTGGGAGAGGAGGTGGGCGAGCTCCTGCTCCACCTCCTGGTTGGCGACGAACAGCAGTTCGTCGCCCGCCTCCAGCGGGTCGTCCGCCGTCGGCACCAGGACCCGGCCCTCCCGCAGGATCGCCACCAGGGCCGAGTCCACCGGCCACGGCACCGAGCCGGCTCGCTGGCCCACGACTGGGGCGTCCTCGGCCAGGGTGAGCTCCACGAGGTTGGCCTGGCCCTGGCGGAAGGTCATCAGGCGGACGAGGTCGCCGACGCTGACCGCCTCCTCCACCAGGGCGCTCAGCAGGCGCGGGGTCGAGACGGCCACGTCGACGCCCCAGGACTCGTTGAACAGCCACTCGTTGTTGGGGTGGTTGATGCGGGCCACCACGCGCGGCACGCCGTACTCGGTCTTGGCCAGCAGTGAGACCACCAGGTTGACCTTGTCGTCGCCGGAGGAGGCGACCACGACGTGGCAGTTGCTGAGCCCGGCCTCGTCGAGGGAGGCGATCTCGCAGGCGTCGGCGAGGAGCCATTCGGCGCGCGGCACGCTGTCGATCTTGATGGCCCGGGGGTCCACGTCGATGAGCAGGACCTCGTGGCCGTTCTCCAGGAGCTCGGCCGCGATGGAGCGGCCCACGGCGCCCGCTCCGGCGATGGCGACGCGCATCACTCGTCCTCTTCCGGTGCCGCGGCGAGCACCTTGTTGATCCGGTCCATGTCGTTCTCCGCGGCGATGACGTGGAGCACGTCGCCCTCCTGCACCACGCTGTCCTCCGTGATGGTCAGGGCCTCGCCCATGCGGTTGATGAAGGCCACGCGCGTCTTGACGCGGTGCTCGAGGTCGACGACGCGGGTGCCGATCCACTCGGGGTTGGCGGTGACCTCGGCCAGGATGATCGTGCCCGTGGGGTCGCGCCAGAGCGGCTCGGCGCCCTCGGGGAGGATGCGGCGCAGGATCTGGTCGGCAGTCCACCGTACGGTAGCCACCGTGGGGATGCCGAGCCGCTGGTAGACCTCGGCGCGGCGGGGGTCGTAGATGCGGGCCACCACGTTGTCCACGCCGAACGTCTCGCGGGCCACCCGGGCGGAGATGATGTTGGAGTTGTCGCCGCTGGAGACCGCGACGTACGCGGCGGCGGACTCGATGCCGGCCTCGGTGAGCACGTCGCGATCGAAGCCCACACCCGTCACCCGCCGCCCTCGGAACCCGGCGCGAAGCCGCCGGAACGCCTGTGGGTCGCGGTCGATGATGGCGACGGAATGGCCGCTGTCCTCGAGGATATGAGCGAGAGTCGAACCGACCCGGCCACACCCCATGATCACTATATGCATTTCCCCCCGCACTTTCGCGGTCGGCCCATTGCTGGACACCAGTATGGCCCGAGGGGGGAGCGCCTCGTTTAAGGCCTCGGCATGGGGCTAGCATCTCGTTACGTGGCGAAGGTAACGGATCTTGTCAAACGCTTGCTCGTGGGGCGCGCCCTGCGTAGCGGGCAGCTTCACGAGCAACTCCTCCCAAAACGGATAGCACTGCCGGTTTTCGCGAGTGACGCGCTCTCTTCTGTGGCGTATGCGCCACAAGAGATTCTGGTCATCCTGTCATTGGCCGGAGTCTCCTTCTTCACCTACAGTCCCTGGATCGCGATCGCCGTCGTGGTCGTGATGCTCACCGTCGTGGCGTCGTACCGGCAGAACGTGCACGCCTATCCGAGCGGCGGCGGGGACTACGAGGTCGCGACCACCAACCTCGGCAAGAACGCCGGGCTCACCGTCGCCAGCGCGCTCATGGTCGACTACGTGCTCACGGTCGCCGTTTCCGTCGCCAACGGCGTCGACTACGTCGGCGCCACGATTCCGTTCGTGGGCCAGCACAGGCCCGCCATCGCCATCGCCATCGTGATCCTCCTCACGGTGATCAACCTGCGCGGCATCCGCGAGTCCGGCGCCGCCTTCGCCGTCCCCACGTACGCGTTCATGATCGCCGTTCTGGGCCTGATCGCCTGGGGCTGGTTCCGGCTGCTGGTGCTGGGTGAGCAGCTCGAGGCGCCGAGCGCCCACTTCACCATCGAGCCCGAGCAGACCAACCTGACCGCCTTCGCCGCCGCGTTCCTGATCCTGCGCGCGTTCTCCTCCGGCTGCGCCGCCCTGACGGGTGTCGAGGCCATCAGCAACGGCGTGCCCGCCTTCAGAAAGCCCAAGAGCAGGAACGCCGCCACCACGCTGCTGATGATGGGCCTGGTCGCGATCACGATGTTCGGCGGCATCATCGCGCTCGGCCTCGCGTCGGGCGTGAAGGTCGCCGAGCCGTCCGTGGTCGCCACCGACCTGCACCTGCCCGACGGGACGCCCGTCGGCCCCGGCTACTACCAGCAGCCGATCATCTCCCAGGTGGCCGACGCGGTGTTCGGCGGGGGATCGCTGCCGTTCGTGGTGATCTCGGCGGTGACCGCCCTGATCCTCTTCCTGGCCGCCAACACGGCCTTCAACGGCTTCCCGGTGCTCGGCGCCATCCTGGCGCAGGACCGTTACCTGCCGCGCCAGCTCCACACCCGCGGCGACCGGCTGGCCTTCTCCAACGGCATCATCATCCTCGCGCTCGGCGCGTGCCTGCTGCTGTGGGGGTTCCAGGCCGACGTCAGCCGCCTGCTGAACCTCTACATCGTCGGCGTCTTCGTCTCGTTCACGCTCAGCCAGACCGGCATGGTCATCCACTGGACCCGCCACCTGAAGACCGAGACCGACCCCAAGGTGCGCCACCAGATGCACCGCTCCCGCGTGATCAACTTCTTCGGCGGGATCATGACGGGGCTCGTGCTGGTGGTCGTGCTGCTGACGAAGTTCCTGGTCGGGGCGTGGATCGTGTGCATCGCGATGCCGATCCTGTTCCTGATGATGAGGGGCATCAGGCGCCACTACGACAACGTGGCGGCCGAGCTGGAGATCAGCGAGGAGTACGAGCCGGCCATGCTGCCCGCCCGCAACCACGCGATCGTGCTCGTCTCCAAGCTGCACAAGCCGACCATGCGCGCACTGGCCTACGCCCGCGCCACCAGGCCGTCCACGCTGGAGGCCATCACGGTGGGCGTCGAGGGCGAGGACGCGCGCAAGCTGCAGGAGGAGTGGGAGCGGCGGGGCATCCCGGTGCCGCTCAAGATGCTCGACTCGCCGTACCGCGAGATCACCCAGCCCATCCTCGACTACGTCAAGACCCTGCGGCGGCGCTCGCCGCGCGACGTGGTGACCGTGTTCATCCCCGAGTACGTGGTCGGCCACTGGTGGGAGCACGCGCTGCACAACCAGAGCGCGCTCAGGCTGAAGGCGCGGCTGCTGTTCAAGCCGGGGGTCATGGTGACGAGCGTGCCCTGGCAGCTGCACTCCTCCGACCGCCTCAAGGGCAGGCCGGAGCCGTTCGCGCCGGGCGCGGTGCGCCGTCCCTGGGAGCAGACCGCCAAAGATGGGGAGCAGGCTCGGGCATAGGGTGTCCCTGTGGAACAGGCATCTCTCGAGCTGACGGTAGGTCCGGTCGCGCACGGCGGCTGGTGTGTGGCGCGCCATGAAGGGCGCGTGGTGTTCGTACGGCACGCCTTGCCGGGCGAGCGGGTGATCGCCGACGTCACCGAGGAGACCGCCAGGTTCCTTCGTGCCGACGCCGTGGAGATCCTTGAGCCCTCGCCCGACCGCGTCGTCCCGCCCTGCCCGTACGCCGGCCCCGGCCGCTGCGGCGGCTGCGACTGGCAGCACGCCACGCTCGAGGCGCAGCGGCGGCTCAAGGCGCAGGTCGTGGCCGAGCAGCTGAAGCGGCTCGCGGGCCTGTCGCGCGAGGTCGTGGTGGAGGAGGTGCCGGGCGCCAAGGACGGGCTCGGCTGGCGCACCCGCGTCCAGTTCGCCGCCCGGCCCAGCGGTGAGCTGGGCTTCCGCCGGCACCGTGCGCACGACATCGAGGTCGTGGACGCCTGCCTGATCGCCCACCCGGAGGTGGAGGCGGTCGGGGCGGAGCAGCGCGCCTGGCCGGGCGCGGCCGGCGTCGAGGTCATCGCGTCCTCGGCCGGCGACCGGGCCGTGGTCGTCTCGCCCAGGCCGCGCCGCAGCGTCACCGTGCCCGAGCTCGACGCGCCCGCCTCGGTCCTCCTCGACCAGGGCAAGGGCCGTACGGTGCCGCGCCGCGGCTCCGGGGTGCTGCACGAGCAGGTCGGTGACCGCGGGTTCCGGGTGGCGGGCAGCGGCTTCTGGCAGGTGCACCCGGGCGCCGCCGAGACGCTGCTGGACGCGGTGCTGGCCTACGCGGCGCCGGAGCCGGGGGAGTGGGCGCTCGACCTCTACTGCGGGGTGGGGCTGTTCGCCGCCGGGCTGGCGGAGGCCGTGGGGGCCGAGGGGGCGGTGTTCGGGCTGGAGTCGGAGGCGGCGGCCGTCCGCGACGCCCGCGCCAACCTCCGCGACCTGCCGCAGGCCCGGGTGGAGCGGGGACGGGTCGAGGAGGCGCTGGACCGCTTCCAGATCGAGCGCGCGGACCTCGTGGTCGTGGACCCGCCGAGGTCCGGGCTGGGGCGCGAGGTGGTCGAGCGGATCGCCTCGCTGGAGGCCCAGCGGATCGTGTACGTCTCCTGCGACCCGGCCACGCTGGCGCGGGACCTGGCCTGGCTGGCGGAGCTCGGCTACCCGCTCTCCGACCTGCGGGCCTTCGACGCCTTCCCGATGACCCACCACGTGGAGTGCGTGGCCCTGCTGGCCAAGCAGTAGCTCATGGCTCTGACCAGCAACGGGACAACTGCATGAGTCTCAGGGTGTGTCTCGGATTCCCAAGATCATGACGCACGTGCGACGCACGATCATGATGCCCCGCCATCAAAACCGGTGACGGGGCGTTCGTCGAGGGCGGGCGATCGGAGCACCGTGCGGCACATGTGGAGGAACTCCGTAACCCCGGAGGTAACGACCTCGCGCCCAACCAAGTAGCTCAACGCAGCGTCTCACCTACCGTCTGTGCTCATCGCATCCGGGAGGGACGCTCAATGCCCAACGCCAAGCCCGCGGCAGGCAGCAACACGAAGGGGCTCGGGTGCCTCGCCGCCGCCCTCCTGTTCATCGTGGTCGGCTGCAACGCCCTCTTCGGCGGCGACACTCCCACGCCCCGCATCGCCTACACCGCACCCCCCATCCCGTCGTACCCGCCCTGGACGCCGGAGCCGGCCCCCGACCTGGATGACGACGGCACAGCGGATGTCTACGACAGCGACGACGACGGGGACGGCGTGGACGTCATCCGCGACATCGACGACCGGGACCCCGCCAAAGGCAGGCGACCCGAGCCGAAGAAGCCTCGGGAGCCGCGTCCTCGCCCCGAGCCGAAGAAGGCTCGGGAGCCGCGTCCTCGACCCGAACCGCAACCCGTCCAGGTCGGCAACGTGCACCCGGGCGGCTTCTGCGGCACGCCGGGCGCGGTCGGAACCTCCCGGGGCCGCACCTACGTGTGCCGCGGCGGCCACTGGCGGCGTTGACATGCCAAAACGTCCGCACAGCCCGGCCGCCCAGACCGTAGGGTGCTCGACGTGACCGAAGCGCTGCTTGTCGCCTGCATCGGCGTGGGAGGCACCCTCGCCGGGACGATCGTCACCTTCGCGGGGACCGGCCTTCAACAGTGGCGCCGCAACCGGGCAGACGAGCGCAGCGCCCGAGAGCAGGCCGTGTCCGATGTGCTCTCCGGGGCAACGGCTCTCAGCGCCGGCGTCCAGGCGTACCGCACCACGTGGGCGAGCGATCCGTGGTTCGTTCCATCGGCGATGAAGCTGCTGAGCATCTTCCCGCTCGGCCGAAGGACGCCAGGCTGGCACGGAAGGATCGCGGAGGTGGCGCGCGACAGCCGGCGCGACAGGCAGGCTCTGGCAGCCGAGTTTCACCAGGTGATCATGCCGAGGCTGGAGCGGATCACCAAGCTGCTCGTCGACATCAGCCTGTGGAGAGACCGCCGCTCCCGCCGGGTGGTCGCGGCGGCACGCGACCTCAGCGAGCACATGGGACGGCTGGTTGAGGCGGCAGGCGCTTCGAAGCATTCCTACCGGAAGGCACGCGCAGGATTCGAAGAGTCGCTGAGAGCCTTTCGCGCGGCCGTAGACGGCTGATCGGGCGCATCGGCGGCGTACGGCGACTGCTGGTCAGTGATCGTAAGACCTCCCGATGACCGGGCCCTCCTCAGCCCGCGGCGCAGGATGCGCCGCGGGCTTCTTCGTGAACCCCCAAGTGATCCCCCGCGTATCTCCAGGTGGCTTCCACGGGAGCCATGGGCGCGCAAAGCCCGGCGAGACAGGGGTTTCGGGCCCGCGGCAGCGGGGGCACTGACGCCTCAGATGGCACTCTGGTTTACCTGAGTTTCGAGATTTATGTCGCAATTGAGTGACAAGTCGGTCTCGTTCCCGACAGAATGCCTTGCCATCCAGCGTCTATGGCAACTGGAGGGAATCCCCTATGCGTAGACCCATTGGGGTATTTGCCGGGCTCATCGGCCTGGCGGCGCTCTGCGCGCCGATCGGTGCGGCCGAGGCCGCGGCGCAGAGCTCGGCTGAGGCGACGGCCTCCTGCCGCGTGAACGTGGCCAAGCCCAGCCTCACCAACGCATTGAAGATCAAGTCGTTCGCCACCCGCCGTGGCTGCGACGACACCGCACTCCTGCGCATCCGCATCAAGCGCGCCGTCCCGGGCCCCGACCCCGTCATCAAGAGCGGGGCCTCCAAGGACGGCCGCATCACCCTGACACTCGCCTGCAAACCGGGCACCTACTACGCGGTCGCGACCGACTATCGCGGCGGCACCGCCAAGTCACGGGCCGTCCGGCTGAACTGCGCCCCTGACAGCACGCCGACGCCCACCCCCACGGGCACGTCCACCCCGACGCCCACCGCGCCGCCCCCGTCGTCCGGAGGGACCGTCGGCACGGCCGAGGAGAACGAGGTCCTCAGGCTGACCAACGCCGAGCGGGCCAAGGGCGGCTGCCAGCCGCTCAAGCACGACCCGCAGCTCCGCGCCGCCGCGTTCGGCCACTCCGACGACATGGCGAAGCAGGGCTACTTCGACCACACCTCCAAGGACGGCCGCAGCTTCATGGACCGCATCCGCGGGGCCGGCTTCAGCGGAGGCACGGCCTTCGCCGAGAACATCGCCTTCGGCCAGCCCTCCCCGGCCTCCGTGGTCGAGGGCTGGATGAACAGCGCGGGCCACCGGGCCAACATCATGAACTGCCGGTACAACCTGATCGGCGTCGGCGTGGCCAAGAACTCCCAGGGCCGGATCTACTGGACCCAGGACTTCGCGGCCAAGTAACCGCGCAGCCGTCCCATCTCGTCGGCGATGGTGGCCAGGGTCCAGTGGGCGTTCAACCCGCTCGGGTTGGGCAGCACCCACACCCTGGCCCCACCGACGAGCTCGTCCTGGGGGCCGATGCGGGCCTTGGGCCGGACGAAGGCCGTGCGGTACGCCGAGATCCCCAGCACCGCCAGGATCGTCGGCGCCGCGGCCGCCACCTTCGCGGCCAGGGCCAGGCCGCCCTCGACCAGCTCCTCCTTGGTCAGCTCCGACGCCTTGGCGCTCGGGCGGGCGACGATGTTCGTGATGCCCAGGCCGTACGAGGGGAGGAGGTGTTGCTCGGCGGGGGCCAGCAGGCGCGGCGTGAAGCCGGACAGGTGCAGCGCGGGCCAGAAGCGGTTGCCGGGGCGGGCGAAGTGGTGGCCGGTGGCCTCGGACATGAGGCCGGGATTGATGCCGCAGAACAGCACGTCGAGCGAGGGGGCCAGGACGTCGTCAATCACGTGCCGGAGATTAGCCCATGTCTTCGAGTTTGCGGCCCTTGGTCTCGCGCACCCACTTCGTGACGAACAGGAACGACAGCACCGCGAAGATCGCGTACATGGCGTAGGTGAGGGGCAGGTTCCAGTCCGCCAGCGCCGGGAACGTCACCGTGACCGCCCAGTTCGCGATCCATTGGGCCCCGGCGGAGACGCCCAGGGCGGCGGCGCGGATGCGGTTCGGGAACATCTCGCCCAGCAGCACCCAGACCACCACGCCCCAGGACAGGGCGAAGAACAGCACGAACACGTTGGCCGCCACGAGCGCGATCAGCCCCTGCGGGTCCGGCAGCGTGACCGTCTTCCCCACCGTCCTGGCCGCGCTGAACGCCCACGCCGCGGTGGCCAGCGAGACCGCCATGCCCGCGGAGCCGATCAGGAGCAGCGGCTTGCGACCGATCCTGTCCACCAGCGAGATCGCGATGAACGTGCCCACGATGTTGATGATCGAGCTGGAGAAGCTGATCAGCAGCGAGGCGCTCTGGTTGATGCCGACCGACTGCCACAGCACGGACGAGTAGTAGAAGATCACGTTGATGCCGACGAACTGCTGGAAGACCGACAGGCCGATCCCGATCCAGACGATCGGCAGCAGCCCGAGCCCGGGCCCGCGCAGGTCCTTCAGCCCCGGCACCCGCTGGGTGCGCAGCACGTGCTGGATCTCCGCGATGTGGGCCTCGATGTCCACGCCCTCGGGCTCGATCTCGGCCAGCACCTCGCGGGCCCTCCTGGTACGCCCCGACATGATCAGGTAGCGCGGCGACTCGGGGATGATCAGCGCGAACGTCAGGTAGAACAGGGCGGGCACGACGCAGGCGCCCAGCATCCACTGCCACGCCTGCAGGCCCCAGAGGGGGTTGTTCACGTTGCCGCCGGCCAGCTGGGCGATCACGTAGTTGACGAGCTGCGAGACCGCGATGCCGAGCACGATCGCCAGCTGCTGGAAGGAGCCCAGCCGCCCCCGGTAGGCGGGCGGGGCCACCTCGGCGATGTACGCGGGCCCGATCACCGAGGCCATGCCGATCGCGAAGCCCGCGATCACGCGCCAGAACGCGAGGTCCCAGATGGCGAACGGCAGCATCTGACCGATCGAGCTGACCGCGAACAGCAGCGCCGCCACCTGCATCGTCCTGGTGCGCCCCAGCCGGTCGGCCAGCCCGCCGCCCGCCCACGCCCCCACGGCGGACCCGAGCAGCGCGATGGCCACCACGAACCCGATCTCGACCGGCCCCACGCGGAAGTACTTCTGGATGCCGACGACGGCGCCGTTGATGACGGCGCTGTCGTAGCCGAACAGGAACCCCCCGATGGCCGCGGCCGCCGTGATGAAGACGACGTGGCCGAGGTGCTCGTGGTGCGCGAACTTGGTAGCCATGCAGGTCCTTCCCCGTGGTTGGGGACATACCCGCAGGTCATGGCGTTAGTCAGAGCCGGGGATCCACGGGCTCCGACTCCAGGGCCAGCACCGCGAAGACCGGCTCGTGCACCCGCCAGGCCGCCTCGCCCTCCGCAAGCCGCGACAGCGCCTCCAACCCCAGCGCGTACTCGCGCAGCGCCATCGAGCGCTTCTTGCCCAGGAAGCGCCGGCGCAGCACGTCGAGCGACTCGGTGTAGTCGGGGCCGTAGATGATGCGCAGGTATTCGCGCCCGCGCACCTTCACGCCGGGCTGCACCCGCCCGGGGACGTACGCGGCGGGCTTGACCACCATGCCCTCACCGCCCGCCGCCGTCAGGGACTCCCACCACTCGGTCGCCGAGGCCCTCGACTCGGGCGAGTCGAGCGTGACGAAGACGTGCCTGGTGGGGGCGATCAGCGGCGAGTCGAGCAGCGCCAGCGTGGACAGGTGCCAGGCGTGCGGCTCCAGCGCCGTGGCCCGCCCCTCGCAGGCGAGGATCTGGAAGGGCGCCAGCCGGATGCCCTCCAGACCGTCGACCGGCCAGCAGTAACGCGCATAAGCGTCGCGGAACAGGGCAGCGTTGTGGGAGCGGCGCCGGGTGCGGGTCAGCAGTCCGCCCACGTCCATTCCCCGCCCGGCCGCCGCTTCCAAAGCCGCGACCGCCTCGGGCAGCGCCGCACGGGCGGCCGCGCCGACGGAGGCGTACTGCGACCTGATCAGCTCGCCGGCCTTCGCCGACCAGGGCAGCAGCTCGCAGTCGAGCACCACCCAATCGGAGCCCAGCTCCGCCCAGAGCGGCTCGCACGCCTCGCGCAGCCGCGCGACCAGCGGCGCCGTGTCGTCGAAGAACGGCCGGCCGGTGCGCGTGTAGACGGCGCCCACGCCGCCGTCCGTCACGCCGAACCTGGCCGCCGCCACCTCAGGCGTCCTGGCCAGCACGGCGACGGCCCGCGAGCCCATGTGCTTCTCCTCGCACACGACCTCGCGCACCCCGGCGGCGGCGAACTCCTCGAACGCCTCGTGCGGGTGCTCCAGGTAGCCGTCCAGCCGGGACGTCTCCGGCGGCGCCATGGTGGGCGGCAGGTAGACCAGCCAGCGCGGGTCCACCGCGAACCGGCTCATGATCTCCAGGGCCGCGGCCGCGTTCTCCTCCAGGACCTTGACCCTGGTGCCGAACCTGGTCTCGACGTGCCGGGTGCCGGTCACGTCGTTGATGTCCAGCATGCCGGGGTCGCGGGCCGAGCCCGCGCCGAGGGGCTTGCTCGGCTCGTACCAGACCTTCTCCGCCGGGACCTGGACGATCTGCCGCTCCGGGTAGCGCAGCGCGGTCAGGTGGCCGCCGAAGACGCAGCCGGTGTCGAGGCAGATCGTGTTGTTCACCCACTCGGGGCGGACCGTGGGGGTGTGGCCGTAGACGACCATCGCCCGGCCGCGGTATTCGTCGGCCCACGGGTAGCGCACGGGCAGGCCGTACTCGTCGGTCTCGCCGGTCGTGTCGCCGTACAGGGCGAAGGCGCGCACCCGGCCCGAGGCGCGGCCGTGGTAGGCCTCCTTCAGGCCCGCGTGCGCGACCACGAGCCGGCCGCCGTCGAGGCGGTAGTGGCTCAGCAGGCCGTCCATGAACGTCCTGGCCCGCTCCACGAACTCCGGCTCCTGCGCCGCGAGCTGGTCGAGCGACTCCCGCAGGCCGTGCGCGACCGTGACCTTGCGGCCGTTGAGCGCGCGCACCAGCTTCTGCTCGTGGTTGCCGGCCACGCAGATCGCGGTGCCGGCCTCGACCATGTCCATCACCAGGCGCAGCACGCCGGGGGTGTCGGGCCCGCGGTCGACCAGGTCGCCGACGAACACGGCCGTGCGGCCCTCCGGGTGTGTGAGGCCCTCCCAGCCGAGCCTGCGCAGCAGCGCCTCCAGCTCCGAGCGGCAGCCGTGGATGTCGCCGATGATGTCGAAGGGCCCGGTCAGCTCGGTCCTGTCGGACCAGGCCTTCTCGTACGTGATCACCGCGTCGTCGATCTCGCCGAGGCCGCGCAGCACGTGGACCCGCCTGAACCCGTCGTTGGAGATCCTGCTCAGCGAGCGCCGCAGCTCCTTGCGCTGGCGGATCACCACGCCGGGGCCGAAGTCGCGGTCGGGCCGGGCGGCGTTGCGCTCGACGGCCACCTCCTCGGGCACGTCGAGCACGATCGCGTCGCACAGCACGTCGTGCTTCCTGGCCAGGTCGATGAGGTTCCTGCGGGCGGCGTACTGGACGTTGGTGGCGTCGACCACGGTGAACAGGCCCCTGGCCAGCCGCACGCCGACGATGTGGTGCAGCAGGTCGAACGCCGCGGGCGTGGCCGACTGGTCGTTCTCGTCGTCGGAGACCAGGCCGCGGCAGAAGTCGGAGGAGATGACCTGCGTGGGCTTGAAGTGCTTGCTGGCGAACGTCGACTTGCCGCTGCCCGAGACGCCGACGAGCACCACCAGCGAGAGCTCAGGAATGCTGATCACGGGTGAACACTCCCATCTGGGTCGGCGGGCCGACCTCGGGGTCGTCGTCGCCCACCGGCTCGAACGCGACCTGGTAGCCGTACTCGCCGGCGACCCCGGTGGCCCAGGCGGCGAACTCGGCCCGGGTCCACTCGAAGCGGTGGTCGGGGTGGCGCAGGCCGGTCAGGAACTCGTAGCGGACGTTGTGCTCGATGTTGGGGGTGGTGACGAGCACGTGCCGCGGCCTGGCGCGGCCGAACACGACGCGTTCGAGCGCGGTCAGGCGCGGCGGGTCGACGTGCTCGATCACCTCCATGAGCACCGCGGCGTCGTAGCCGGACAGCCGCTTGTCGGTGTACGTGAGCGCGCCCTGGAACAGGGTGAGCCTGGCGCGCTTGCTGTCGGGCATGCGGTCCAGGCGCAGCTTGCGGGCGGCGATGGTGAGCGCCATCGACGAGACGTCCATGCCGCCGACCCTGGCGAACCTGGGCCTGGCCAGCAGCGCGCCGACCAGCTCGCCCTGGCCGCAGCCCAGGTCGATCACGCTGACCGCGCCGAGCTCCTCCAGCTTGGCCAGCACCGCCTCGCGCCGCCGGAGGTTGAGCGGCTTCGCCTTGGGAGCCTCCTGTTGGGCGGCCTTCTCCTGGGGAGCGTCGCCCTGAGCCTCGGCCTCGGCGGCGGACGCCTCGTCGGCGGCGGTCTGCCCGGCGGGCGCGTCCTCCTCGAGCGCGGGCTCCAGCTCCTCCTCGGTCTCGTCACCCAGCTCGGCCAGGCGCGCCAGCGCGGTGCGGGCCAGCGCCCAGCGCCGCCCCAGGTAGCGCCGGGTGATCAGGCCGCGCTCCGGGTGGCCGTGCAGCCAGCCCTCGCCCGCCCTGATCAGCTTGTCGACCTCGTCGGGCGCGATCCAGTAGTGCTTGCCGTCGTCGAGCACCGGCAGCAGCACGTACAGGTGGTTGAGCGCGTCGGCCAGGCGCGCCGTGCCGCGCAGGGTGAGCCGGACATAGCGCGAGTCACCCCACTCGGGGAAGCCCTCGTCGAGCGGCAGGGCCTGCGCGTCCACCTCCCACCCGAGCGGCTCGAACAGCCTGGCGGCCAGCTCGGGGCCGCCCCGGCAGGGCAGCGCCGGCAGCCGCAGCTCCAGCGGCAGCGGCGTGCCCGGCAGCTCGGGCCTGGCCTTGCACCGGCCCGCCCGCGCCGTGCGGAACACGTCGGCCAGCGCCACGGCCAGCAGCGAGGAGGCCGCGTAAGGGCGGTCGTTGACGTACTGCGACAGGCTGAAGTCGGGCGAGCTCTTGCCGCGCGACCTCACCAGCGCGATCGGATCCACCTCGAGCAGGAGCGCCGCCGTGCAGCGCTCCTCGTCGGCCTCGGGGTAGAACACCGTCGCCGTGCCGAACGACCGGCCGAACTCCTGCACTCGCCCGGGATGCTTGTGCAGGAGAAAGCCCAGGTCAGTGGCGGGCCTCGCGGTGGTCGTGATCGTCAGCAGCACGCCCCAAGTCTGCCGTACCGCCGCGAAGCGCCGCCAATGATTACTTACACGTGCGGAAGCACCTCCGCGGCGATCAGCTCCAGGTGCTCCAGGTCGCTCAGGTCCATGATCTGGAGGTAGACCGTCTCGGCGCCCAGCTCGGCGAACTTGCCGATCTTCTCCACGATCTCGGCCGGGGTGCCGCACAGGCCGCCCACGGGCAGGGTGTCGGGGTTCTCGCCGATGGCGGCCGCGCGCCGCTCGACCTCCGCCCGATCCGCGCCCACGACGGTGGTCTGCGCCACCGAGTAGGTCAGGCTGCGCCCCGTCGTCTCGCAGGCCGCGCGCACCCGCGCGAATGCCTGCTCCGTGTCTGCCAGGGTGTGGAACGGCAGGTTGTACTCGTCGGCGTACGCCGCCGCCAGCCTCGGCGTGCGCTTGGCGCCGAATCCGCCGATGATGATCGGCGGCCTGGGCCGCTGGACCGGCTTGGGCAGCGCGGGCGAGTCGGCCACCCGGTAGTAGCTGCCCTCGAACGAGAAACTCTTCTCCGCGGTCCACAGGCCCGTGATGATCTCGAGCTGCTCCTCGAACCGCCCGAACCGCTCGTTCTGCGGCGGGAACGGGATGCCGTACGCCGAGTGCTCGGTGTCGAACCAGCCCGTGCCGAAGCCCAGCTCGACCCGGCCGCCGCTCATCTGGTCGATCTGCGCGACGCTGATCGCCAGCGGCCCGGGCAGCCGGAACGTCGCCGGCGTCACCAGGGTGCCCAGCCGGATCCTCGAGGTCTCCCTGGCCAGGCCGGCCAGCGTGATCCACGCGTCGGTCGAGCCGACGCCCGGGTCGCCGGGGCCGATGCGCATGTAGTGGTCGGAACGGAAGAAAGCATCAAAACCCAGTCGCTCGGTGGCCTGGGCGACGGTGAGCAGGTCGTCATATGTCGCGCCCTGCTGGGGCTCGGTGAAGATCCGCAGCTTCATGACGACATTATCCGCACACAACGGACGCGTGCCGGAAAAGGACCGCACAGCGGCTCGCGCGCTTGCTACCGTTCGTGTCAGCGCCTGTACGTAGCCGAATGACCACGTGGGGTGGCCTATGCCGCGGCACAAGAGGGAGCCGGGCACGCTCCCGCGCCCACTCGCGATCCTCGGGGCCCTCGCGCTCACCGGCGCCACGGGAACGATCGTGCGCCTGCTTCCCGCGGGCGCCACGCTCGCGCCGAGGCCGCCGGTGGTGAGGCACGCCCCTGCCGCCCCGCCACCGGTGGCGGTGGAGCCGCAGGCGGCGTTCGTGGAGTTCGTCGACACCGCTCGCGAGCCCGAGTTCGACCTGTCCAAGGAGACCCGGCGCACCGGTGTGCGCCGGTACGCGCTCGGCCACCTCGTCGCGGGTGACGACGGCTGCGCGCCCAAATGGAATGGTCCGTCCCAGTCCGACCCGCTCGATCCCGGCAACAACCCCGTGGCCAACCGGATCGGCCGCCTCAGGGCGCTGGGCGGCGATGCCGCGCCCGTGTTCGGCGGCCCGGAGGGGGAGGAGCTGGCCGACACCTGCACCAGGCCGGGCGGGCTCGCGGCCGCCTACCGCAGGGTGGTCGGGGCGTTCGACGCCGGCACCATCGACTTCGAGGTCAGCGACAGCGAGGACGAGTCGGCCGTGCTGCGCAGGGCGCGAGCCATCTATGCCATGCAGCGCGAGCGGCGGCTGCAGGTCAGCTTCACGCTGCCGCTGAAGCCGGACGGGCTGGGCTCCCGCGACGTGGCGATGCTGCGGGCCACCCGCCAGGCGGGCGCCGAGGTCGCCACCGTCAACCTGCTGGCCGACATCGAGCCGCGCGGCGCCCCGGACGGCCGCCTGCGCCGGGTGGCGGAGGCCGTGCTGCTGGCCAGGGACCAGATCGCCCAGGCCCAGGGCCTGGATGACCCCGAGGAGGCCTGGCCGCGCATCGCGCTCACCCCGGTGCTGGCGGGCGAGGGCGACCTGAACGAGGTCGACGCCCGGACCCTGGCCGCCTACGCCGCCCGCCACGGGCTGGCCTGGCTGTCGCTGCGCGGGGTCGCCCCCAAGCCGGACGTGTCACGGATTCTTTGGCAGACCTCTCCCTGACTATAGGATTTCCGCGACGGGCGAGGTTTCCAGCGGCAGGGGGATGGCGTGATGGCGGCGCGTCCGGAGACGGCGCGAAAGATCCTGCTCTACTGGATGGACGCCGCGATCTTGCTCCTCGGCGTCACGTTCGTGGTGATCGCCGTCGTCTACCTGGTGAACGGCCGGATCTCCCCGCTCCAAGCCGCGATCGTCCTCAGCTGCCTGCTGGCGTGCTTCAGCCTCTTCCCCTCCCTGCTCAGGGACGCCTACGACGCCAAGCGGCGGCCCACGCCGAAGCTGGTGCTCGCGGGGCTGTCCGCGGCGGTCGCGGTGTCGCTGGTGCCGCGCCAGCCGCTGGAGGGCGTGCCCAGCTGGCTGGAGATCGGCGCCCTGTGGCTGTCGATCGCCGCCCTCTACCTACCCCTGGCCGCGACCCTCTGCCTCGGCGTGGCCGTGGTCGGCCTGGTCAGCGGCTATGTCACAGCCGTGACCGGGCAGCCGTGGGTCGGGGTGCTCGTCGCCGAGACGTTCAGTGCCGTCCTGCTGACGGCGGCCATGCTCGTCTGGCGCTGGATCTGGTGGACGATCCGCGACGCCCACGACGGCAAGGAGGCCAAGGCCAGGCTGGCGGTGTCGGAGGAGCGGCTGCGCTTCGCCCGCGACCTGCACGACCTGCTCGGGCACAGCCTGTCGGTGATCACGCTGAAGAGCGAGCTGGCCGCCAAGCTGGCGACCAAGGACGCCGGGCGGGCGGCCGCCGAGATGGTCCAGGTGCACCGGCTCGCCGGCGAGTCGCTGGCCGAGGTGCAGCAGGCGGTGCACGGATACCAGACGCTCGACCTCGACGAGGAGCTGGCCGGCGCGCGCGTGGCGTTGGAGGCGGCCGGCGCGCGCTGCCTGATCGACGCCAGGGCCGACGGGCTGTCGCCGGCCGCCAGGACGCTGCTGGCCTGGGTGGTCCGCGAGGGCACCACCAACGTGCTCAAGCACAGCGCGGCCACCCGCTGCGCGATCACGATCGACGGCGGCGTGCTCGAGATGCTCAACGACGGCGTGGCCGAGCCTCCCTCCGCACCCGGCAGCGGCCTGCGGGGCCTGTCGGAGCGGCTGGTCACGGCGGGTGGCTCCTTCTCCGCCCAGCCGACCCCGGCGGGCGAGTTCCTGCTGCGAGCGGCGGTGCCCGCGTGAGACGCCGTGCGACGAAGCTGGACAAGATCCGCTGGGTGATCGTCTACTCGACCGACCTCGTCAACATGTTCACCCTCTTCGGCTACTACGACCTCTATGTCCGGTGGCAGAACGGAATGCCGTGGCCGGTGGTCCTGACCGGCGTCGCCCTGATGCTGGTCTTCAACGTGCTGGCGACGCGGCCGCACCGGGTGGCCATGCGGGGCGGCAGGCGGCCCACCGCGATCCTGGCGGTGACCGGCGCGATCATCCTGGTCATGTTCGCCACCACGTTCCTGTGGGCCATCCCGGCGTGGCTGGGCATGCTGGGGCCCTTCGTCCGCAGGCGCACCATCGTGATCCTGTCGGTCGGGTCGATCGTGCTGTTCAACCTCTATGTGGCACTGCTGGGCGTGCCCATCTGGGCCACGCTCCTGGTGCAGTCGGTGTTCACCGGCATGGGCGTGGGCGGCGTGCTGACGAACCTGTGGCTCTGGCGGGTGGCCAAGGAGGCCTACGAGGGGCAGGAGGCGCAGGCCAGGCTGGCGGTCTCGGAGGAGCGGCTGCGCTTCGCCCGCGACCTGACCGCCCTGCTCGGGCAGAGCCTCACCGACATCGCCGCCCGCACCGAGGACGCCTCGCGCACGCTGCCCTCCGACCCGGCGGCGGCGGCGGGGGAGATGTTCGCGGTACGCGACCTGGCCCGGCGGTCGCTGCGCGAGGTGCGCTCCGTCGTGCAGAGCTACCGGGCGGTCGATCTGGACGAGATGCTCGCCAGCGTGCGGGCCGTGCTGGAGGCGGCGGACGTACGATGCACCGTGCGCGCCGAGACGGGCTCGCTGGCGCCGGAGACCCGCACGCTGCTGGCCACGGTCGTGCGCGAGGGCGCCACCAACGTGCTCAAGCACAGCACGGCCGGACGCTGCACGATCACGATCGAGGATGGGGTGCTGGAGATGTCCAACGACGGGGTGAGCGGGCCGCCGGGCGAGCACGCGCCCAACGGCCTGGCGGGGCTGGCCCAGCGCGTACGCGCGGCCGGCGGCACCCTGGAGGCCGCGCCGACGCACGAGGGCGGCTACCTGCTGCGGGCGGCGGTGCCGGCATGACGACCAGAGTGTTACTCGCGGACGACGAGCACCTGATCAGGGGTGCCATCGCGGCCCTGCTGGACCTGGAGGAGGGCATCGAGGTCGTCGCCCAGGTGGGCAGGGGCGACGAGGTCGTGGCCGCCGTGGCCGAGCACCGGCCCGACGTGGCCGTGCTCGACATCGAGATGCCCGGCATGGACGGCCTCAGCGCGGCCGAGCAGATCAGCGCGCAGTGCAAGATCGTCATCCTGACGAGCCTGGGCCGTCCCGGCTACCTGCGCAGGGCCATGGCGGCGGGGGTGAGCGGCTTCCTCGGCAAGGACGCCTCGGCGGAGGAGCTGGCCATGGCGATCCGGAAGGTCCAGGCGGGCGGCCGCTACCTGGACGCCGAGCTGGCCGCCGCCGCGATGGCCGCCGGAGACAGCCCGCTGACCGAGCGCGAGCGTGACGCGCTGCGGCTGGCCGGCGACGGGGCCACGATCTCGCGGATCGCGGCCGAGCTGCACCTGACCGAGGGCACGGTGCGCAACTACCTGTCGAGCGCGATGACCAAGCTCAACGCCCAGAACCGGCTGGAGGCCATCCGCACGGCCCAGCGCATGGGCTGGCTCTGAGCACCGCGCAATAAGGCACACAACGCCTGTGGGCTCGGGCACTGAGCCGCCGGCGGCGTCCGCGCTGTACTCGTTCTCGGCCCTCCGATCGGCGGAGGGACCTACTCCGAGGGGGATTGATGAGTACACGGGGGAACACGGGCACCGTTCTGCGCCGGCACGGGGTGCGCGCCCTGACGGCGGGCGCCGCGCTGGCGGCCGCGCTGATCGCGATCGCCGGGCCCGCGCACGCCGCCACCGGCGTGAGCGTCACCGGCTCGGCGCTGGAGATCACCGGGGACCACGTGGCCGACGACATCGTGGTGTTCGTCGACACCGACGGCTCGCTGATCGTCAGGAACACGGGCGACACGGTCGTCCCGGGCGCGGCCTGCGTGGCCGTGACCGCCAACGAGGTCGACTGCTCCAGCGCCGGCGTCACCGCGGTCGTGGCCGCCACCGGCGCCGGGGACGACTCGTTCAGGAACCGGACGTCGCTGCCGAGCAAGGTGGCCCTGGGGACCGGGGCCGACAGGTTCGTCGGGGGCCTCGGCAGGGACCTCGCCTCCGGCGACGAGGGCGACGACAAGCTCGGCGGGCTCGCCGGGAACGACGTCCTCGTGGGAGGCGCGGGCGTGGACACGGCGGACGGCGGCGCCGGCACCGACAGGTGCGACGCCGAGACCGAGCTGTTCTGCGAGAGCTAGCGGCGGATGTCGGTGACGTCCCCGGCCGGGGACGTCACCGCAGCAGTTCGCCTACCTTCGCGAGCAGGTTCACCTGGGTGCGCCAGTCGCCGCCTGCCACGCCGATGACCGCGTGGCTCGCCCCGGCGTCGCGGTAGGCGGCGAGCACCTCGGCGGCCTGCTCCGGCGGGCCGGTGAGCGGGATCGGCAGGACCTCCTCCAAGGGACGGCCGTAGGCGGCGGCGACGCCCGACGCGATCTCCTCTCGTGACGGGACGCCGTCGCCGCTCCCCAGGGCCGCCGTGCCGCCGATCGCGATGACCGGCACGGGACGGTCCCGGCCCGCGGCCAGCTCCGCGAGCCGGGCCCGTCCTTCGGCCACCTCCTTGGGCGGGATCAGGGACGGGAACCAGCCGTCGCCGAGCAGCGCCGCCCGCCGGATGGCCGCGTCGGAAGCGTTGCCGACCCACACCGGCGGCATCGGGGTGGCGGGCGCCAGCCGCACGAGCGGCTCGCCGGGCTCGTCCCGCAGCCGCGTCTCCTCACCCGCCAGCAACCGGGGCAGCAGCTCCAGTGCCGTGTCGGTACGCCGGCCGCGCGAGCGGTAGGGCGCCCCCGCGGCGGCCCACTGCCCGGCTCCGCCGCCCGAGCCCACTCCCAGGACGAGGCGGTCGCGGGTGACGTGCTGCAGGGTCGCGATCTGCTTGGCGGCCCACGCGAGGGGCCGGATGGCGGGGACGAACACGCTCATGCCGACCTTGATCCGCCGGGTGCCCGCCGCCGCGGCGGCCAGGGCGATGGGCCCGTCCAGTGTCGGCCCGCCGATGGCCAGGTGGTCGCCGTGCCAGACGCCGTCCAGCCCGGCGTCCTCGGCGTGCCGCGCGGCGGCCGGCAGGTCTAGGTCGTCGCGCCGCTGCACGGCGACCCCCGGCAGGATGACGCCGATCGTGAAGCTCTCCATGCGCTCCACCCTGCAACCTCAATCGCGGTCGAGGTCAACTGGAGATTGAACCGGTGAGAGCGTTTGCGGGGCGCGTCTCGAAAATGTCACGGGTATTGACGGCACGGACATCGTGAACTTACGTTCGCGGTACTTATCCGGTTCAGCAGGCCCTCGCGGCCTGTGACTACTCCAAAGTGATCGCTCACCGGTCTCCAGGGCGGGAGCGCGTTCTGCGTCCTTCCTGGGAGCGCTCCCAGGTGGGAGCCCCAGCCGCCCGCTCGAGAGCAAGCCGGCCCATCGGGGGTCGATGGAAGACGTGCGAACCTTCGCGCCCCGCGCGGAGGAAGGAGAGAAGCGATGCGAAACCGGGCTCGGATCATGATTCCGCTCGTGGCGGCGGGCCTGCTCGCCGCGGCCTGCACCGGCGGCGGAGCCACGCCGACCCCACCGGCCTCCCAGCCGCAGAGCCAGGGCGCGGTGGCCAATGCCAACCCCGACTCGCTGCCGCGCAACGAGACGCTCTACACGACCGGCACCCAGTGGGGACCGCCCGTCAACTTCAACCCCATCAGGGAATGGGACCACGCCACGGGCACCAAGGGCCTGGTGTACGAGACGCTGTTCCACTATGACGCGACCGCCGGCAAGCTGACCCCCTGGCTGGCCGAGAGCGGCTCGTGGGCCGACGACAAGACGTACCAGGTCAAGATCCGCCAGGGCGTCAAGTGGGCCGACGGCCAGCCTCTGACGGCCAAGGACGTGGTGTACTCCTTCGAGCTCGGCAAGATGGAGACGATCCCGTACCACAACCTGTGGACCTGGCTGAAGAGCGTCGAGGCCGCCGACGACCAGACGGTGAAGTTCACCTTCTCCACGGCCAACTACCAGCAGTGGGACTTCAACCTGTACAGCCGGTCGATCGTCCCCGAGCACATCTGGAAGGGCCGCTCGGAGAAGGAGGTGCTCGACGGGATCAACGAGAACCCGGTGGGCACGGGCGCGTACAAGTTCATGGCCAAGGACCAGGACCGCGTCGTGCTGCAGCGGCGCGACGACTGGTGGGGCAAGGCAGCGCTGAACATGGAGCCCAAGCCGCGCTACATCGTCGACATCGCCACCCCGAGCAACGAGGTCGCGATGGGCCTGCTGCTGCAGAAGGGCATGGACCTGAGCAACAACTTCCTGCCCGGCGTGGCCAACCTGGTGAAGGGCAACTTCGGCCTGACGACCTACTACAGCGAGCCGCCGTACATGTTGTCGGCCAACACCGCGTGGCTGGTGCCCAACACCACCAAGAAGCCGATGGACGATCCCGCCTTCCGCAAGGCGCTCGCCTCCTCGGTCGACGTCAAGAAGATCGTCGAAGGCGTGTACGGCAACCTCGTCAAGGCCGCCAGCCCCACCGGCCTGCTGCCGCAGTGGGAGCAGTACGTCGACCAGGGCGTGGTGGCCAAGTCGGGGTTCGCCTTCGACGCGGCCAAGGCGAAGAAGCTGCTGGCCGACGCCGGCTACAAGGACACCGACGGCGACGGGTACGTCGAGAACAAGGACGGCTCCAAGATCAGCCTGACCATCATCGTGCCGTCCGGCTGGACGGACTGGATGGAGTCGGCCAGGTCCATCGCCGCCAGCGCCAAGACCGCCGGGATCCAGATCACCCCCGACTTCCCCGACTTCAACGCCCTGGTGGAGAAGCGCGCCAAGGGCGACTTCGACCTGCTGATCAACAACGAGCGGCAGCTGTCGAACTCGCCGTACACCTACTACGAGTACGTCTTCCAGCTCCCGATCCAGAAGCAGCAGAACACCGTCAACTTCGCCCGCTACGAGAACAAGCGGGCCTGGGGCCTGACCAAGCAGCTCGACCAGGTCAAGACCGACGACGCCGAGGGCATGAAGAAGATCATCTCCCAGCTCCAGCAGATCCACCTGGACGACCTGCCGGTGATCCCGCTCTGGTACAACGGCCTCTGGGCGCAGTCGAGCAACCAGGTCTGGAAGAACTGGCCGGCCGCGGCGGGCAGCACGCCCAAGACCCCGGCCGTGATGTGGCACAACTGGCTCGAACTGGGTGGCTTCGAGACCCTCACGCAGCTCCAGCCCTCCGGCTCCTGACCCCATCGTCCCCCGCTCCCGCCGGAGCGGGGGACTTTCACGGCTCTCACGGAGAAAGCATCACGTGCGTCGATATTTCGGCAGAAAACTGCTCATATACGGGCTGACCTTCTTCGTCGCTGTCACGGTCAACTGGATGATCCCGCGTTTCATGCCCGGCGACCCGGTGGCGAGCATGGTGGCCAGGGCCAACGTCACCCAGCCGGCCGCCGCGGAGGCGATGCGGGTCTACTACAGCAACCTCTTCGGCTTCGACCAGCCGTTGATCACGCAGTACGTCAACTTCTGGGCCGCGCTGTTCAAGGGCGACTTCGGGATCAGCATCTGGCTGTTCCCGTCGCCCGTCAGCTCGGTGATCATGAGCGCGGTGCCGTACACGCTGGCCCTGATCATCCCGTCGGTGCTGCTGAGCTGGGTGGTGGGCAACCGGTTCGGCGCGTACGCGGCCCGGCGCAAGCTGCTCGACAACACCGTGCTCCCGGTCGGGTACGTCCTGACCGCGATGCCGTACATGTGGCTGGCCGTGCTCCTGGCCTGGGCGCTCGGCGTGATCGCCGGCCTCTTCCCGGTGGCCGGCGGCTACAGCTTCTCGATGCGGCCCAACTGGTCGTGGACGTTCCTGCTCGATCTGGTGCACCACTGGACGCTGCCGTTCCTGTCGCTGTTCCTGGTGGCGCTGGGCGGCTGGGCCATCGGCATGCGCAACATGATCATCTATGAGCTGGAGTCCGACTACTCCAACTACCTGGCCGCGCTGGGCGCGCCGGCCAGGCTCATCCGCAGGTACGCCTTCCGCAACGCCGTCCTGCCCCAGATCACCGGCCTGGCCCTGCAACTCGGCGTGATCGTGGCCGGAGCCCTGGTCACCGAGATCGTCTTCGCCTATCCGGGCCTGGGCAGCCTGATCCTCAACGCCATCAAGAACAAGGACTTCTTCCTGCTCCAGGGCACATTCCTGTTCATCGTGCTCGGCGTGCTGATCGCCAACTTCATCATCGACATCGTCTACGTCGTGGTCGATCCGCGTACCAGGGCGGGAATGGCGGGTGCGCAGGCATGACGGCACTCCAGGAAGTCGCCCCCCGCGAGCGGGCCGGGGTCCGGCGCGAGGCGCTCTACTTCGCGGTGCGCAACGGCAAGCTGATGTTCGGCTTCGGCCTCGTGCTAGTGCTGCTCCTGCTCGGCCTGATCGGGCCGGTGCTGACCGGCGGCACGCCCAACGAGTACGGCCCCCAGCCCATGAGCCCGCCCTCGGCCGGGCACTGGTTCGGCACCACCACGTTCGGCCAGGACATCTTCCTCCAGTTCGTGCACGGCCTGCGCAGCACCTTCGCCGTGGGCGTGGTCGGGGGCGGCATCGCGGCGGCCATCGGCATGCTCGTCGGCTTCGTGGCCGGCTACCGCGGCGGCATCGTCGACGAGGTGCTCAACATGCTGACCAACGTCATCCTCGTCATCCCGACCCTGGCCGTCCTGCTGATCATCAACGCGTACCTGGGGATCAGGAGCGTGGCCGTGCAGGGCCTGTTCATCGGCCTGACGCAGTGGCCGTGGGCGGCGCGGGCGATCAGGGCGCAGACGTTCTCGCTGCGTACGAGGGAGTTCGTGGACCTGGCCAGGATGAGCGGCGCGAGCACCTGGAAGATCATCACCAGGGAGATCGCGCCGAACATGAGCTCCTACCTGTTCATGACGTTCATCCTGCTGTTCGGCGGCTCGATCCTCATCGCCTCCTCGCTCGACTTCATCGGCCTCGGCCCGACCGAGGGGGTCTCGCTCGGCCTGATGCTGCAGAACGCCAACCAGTGGAGCGCGCTCCAGCTCGGCATGTGGTGGTGGTTCGTGCCGCCGGGCGCGGCCATCACCGCCATCGTGGGCGCCCTGTACGTGGCCAACGTCGGCCTCGACGAGGTCTTCAACCCGAAACTGAGGGAGACATGAGCCTGCAGGTCAGCGAGCTCAGGGTGTACTACCGCACGCTCAGGGGCGAGGTCCGCGCCCTCGACGGCATGTCCTTCGAGCTGTCGGACGGCGAGATCCTCGGCCTGGTCGGCGAGTCCGGCTGCGGCAAGAGCACGCTGGGCAAGAGCCTCATCCGCATGGACGGCCGCATGCGCCACGTCGGCGGCCGGGTCGTGCTCGACGGCCGGGAGCTGCCCATCGCCGACGACCGCAGGATGAACGACTTCCGCTTCAAGGAGGTCTCCCTCATCCCGCAGTACGCCATGAGCGCGCTCAACCCCACCCGCAAGATCCGCAAGATGGTCGGCGAGCTGCTCAGGTCGAGGGGCGCGGAGCTGGACGCCGCCGAGCTGGAACGCCGGATGGACCAGGTCGGCCTGCCCCGCGAGGTGCTCGACCGCTACCCGATCGAGCTGTCCGGCGGCATGAAGCAGCGCATGGTGATGGTCATCTCCACGCTGCTCGACCCGTCCCTGCTGATCGCCGACGAGGTCACCTCCGCGCTCGACGTCTCCACCCAGAAGGCCGTCGCCCGCGCGCTGCTCGGCTTCCGCGAGAGCGGCTACGTCAAGAGCATGATCTTCGTCACCCACGACATCGCGCTCACCCACCACATCGCCGACACGATCATGGTCATGTACGCGGGCAGGCTCGCCGAGAAGGCGCCCGCCGACGTGATCGTCAAGGCCCCCCGCCACCCGTACACGAAACTGCTCCTCGACTCCCTGCCCGAGGTCGGCGTCCGCTACGCCGACCGCAGGCTGGAAGGCATCGCCGGCAGCCCGCCGTCGCTGCTGGACCCGCCCGCCGGCTGCCGCTTCCGCGACCGCTGCCCGATCGCGGGCGAGGAGTGCGCCGAGGAGCCGCCCGTGGTCGAGCTCGCCCCCGACCATCACGTCGCCTGCTGGAAGGCCTGATGCTGAAACTCGACGAGGTCACCAAGGAATTCAGGATCGGCGCGTTCGGCGGCAAGAGCGTCGCGGCCGTACGGAACGTGAGCTTCGAGGTCGTGCCCGGCGAGGTCGTCTCCCTGATCGGGGAGAGCGGCAGCGGCAAGAGCACGATCGGCCGGATGATCCTCGGCCTGAACCCGGTCACCAGCGGCACGATCACCTTCGACGGGCGGCCCGTGCGCGGCGGCAAGGAGTACTACCGCCACATCCAGGGCATCTTCCAGGACCCGTTCAGCTCTTTCAACCCGGTGTTCAAGGCCGACCGGGTGTTCGACCTGGTCAAGGAGGCGTACTACCCGTCCGTCCCGGCGGCCGAGTGGGGCGCACGGGTCTCGGCGTGCCTGCGCGACGTGCGGCTCAACCCCGACCAGGTGCTCGGCAAGTATCCGCACCAGCTCAGCGGCGGCCAGCTCCAGCGCCTGCTCATCGCCCGGGCGCTGCTGCTGGACATCAAGCTGCTGGTGGCCGACGAGATCACCAGCATGCTGGACGCCTCCACCCGCATCGACGTGCTCAACCTGCTGGCCGAGCTGAAGACCAGGGGTCTCGGCGTGCTCTACATCACGCACGACCTCTCGCTCGGCAACTACCTCGCCGAGCGCACGGTGGTGCTGCGCCAGGGGAGCGTGGTCGAGATGGGGCTGACGGACAAGGTCTTCGGGGATCCGCTGCACCCGTACACCCGCGAGCTGCTGTCGGCCGTGCCGCGCCTGCACCAGGCCTGGGACGACGCCACGCCCGTGGACACCTGCCTCTACCACGAGCGCGGCGGCACCGGGGCGCTGCTGGAGGCCGAGCCCGGCCATCTCGTGGCCTGCGCCCGGCTCCCGGCCTGCTGAGGCCGGTCAGACCCGGAACTCCTCGGTACGGTGCGCGTAGGCGGGCAGCGCGGCCCGCATCTCGTCGGTCACCACCGGCGGCGGCAGCGGCGCGATCTCCCGCTCGTGGAAGTCGAGCACGTTCTCCCCCTCGGCGAACAGCTCCTGGACCGTCCGCAGGCACGGCCCCACGATCGCGGGATCGGTGATCCGCCGCCCGCCCATGCCCCCGCCGTACCGGTCGTACAGCACTTCGTACATCAGGGACGGAGAGAAGATCACCAGCTCCGGCATCGGGTCGAGGCCCGTCACCCGCTCGGCCGGCACCACCCGGCACGGGGAGCCGGCCCTGGCGCGCAGGGCCAGGATGTGCATCTCCCACTGCAGGTACGAGGTGATCGGGAACTCGACGACCCGTACCCGCCTGACCGGGACGCGGTGCCGGAAATAGTCGGCCACGGTCGCCGCCATGCGCGCGGTCAGGGCCAGCGAACGCTCCCAGTCGCCGTCCATCATGGCCCGCCAGCTCGCCACGTCGGGCTCGTAGAAGTGCTGGGCCCGCTCCAGCTTCCACATCGGCTCGGGGCAGATCGCGTGGTCGCGGTCGAAACCGGCTTGGTACTCCGGCACGTCCAGGGCGAGGCCGTCGGCTCGGCCGACGGCGGCGAACGGGTTCGTGCGGCGGGCCGGAGCGCCCTGCTGGGTCATGCGGCGTCCCTTCGACTCTGAAGATCCGCCCCGATCATGAAATGAGCCTCAGACAGGGTCAAGGCCCAAAACGATCTGGGCGGACCGTCAGCGCCGGTAGTGGAAGCGCCGGTGGATCAGGCTGAACAGCATGGCTCCCAGCCACACCACGAGCAGCGCCTTGAAGATCCCGAACCCGCCGAAGATCAGGCCCAGCACCATGAACACGAACAGCACGCCCACGAACGGGTGCGGCCCGCGATGGTGATGCCGCCACGGCTGGTTGCCGCGCTGCTCGCGCCACTGACGGCGCATCTCCCGGTGGGCCTGGTGCATGGAGTGCCGCATGTCATGGTGGGCCTGGTGCATGGACTGCATCTGCCGGCGGTGCGCCGACATCGCCTCCCGCCAGCCGTCCATGTCGTAGCGGGGGTGGTGGGGAGCCGGCTCGCGGTAGCCGGGCGCGGGCTGCGGCCCCGGCAGGTCGGCCGTCACCTTCGCCAGGTCACGTGCCGTCTTCGAGGCCAGCGTCTGGTCGAGTCGCTCGTCGAGTTCCTCGTGGGTCAGGCGGCCCTGCGCGAAGTGCTCGCGCAGGACGGCCATCGTCTGCTCACGCTCGGCGTCGCCGATACGAAGGTCGTGCGAGTCCATACCTGATCCCGAATCCTTTCGGAAGCTCGCGCTCACTCCTCGCCCGGTTCGTCGTCCGCCAGGATCTGGTAGAGCTTGCGCCGGGTCTCTATAAGAGTCTTACGCGCTTCACGGATTTGTGCGTCGTTCCCGGTCTGCAAAACCTGCATCATGGCGAAGGCCGACTGCCGGGCGATGTGCCAGAGATCGGCGGTGTTGTCGTCGATGTCAGGGCGCATCTCGTCCCACGGGGCCCGGACCTCGTCCGCGTGCGACTCGATGTAGTTGCGCCCCGCCTCGGTGAGGCGGAAGGTCTTGCGGCCCTCGCTCTCCTCCGAGATCACCAGACCCTCGTCGGTGAGCTGCTGCAACGCCGGGTAGACGGCACCGGGGCTGGGCTTCCAGCCGCCCTCGCTGCGCTCGGCGATCTCCTGGATGATCTGGTAGCCGTTGCGCGGCTCCTCCGAGAGCAGGGCCAGGATCGCGGCGCGTACGTCGCCCCGCTTGGCCTTGCGGCCCCGGCCGCCCCAGCCCCGGGGGCCGCCCCACGGCCCGCCGGGGCCGCCCCAGGGACCGCCGCGCCCCCAGTCGAACGGGAACGGTCCGGGACCGCCGCGCCTGCCGCGCTGGCGGTGATCGTGATGGTGGCGGCGGCCACCCATGTCGTCGATGGCCTCGGAAACGGCCCTGAACGCCTCGCGGGCGGCCTGCTTGGCCTCACGGGCCGCCTGCCGGTACTCGTGCGCGCCGGGCCAGTGCCCGCCTGCTGCCTGTGCGGAATCCATTTCTCCCCCTATATCGTGATCTGTTCTCGATGCGTCAACGATATATCGGTAGTGTGTCGTTCGCAAGGCTGGGATGGGAGTGAGCCAGATCACGAAAAAGTCGCGGAATCCGGGAACAGGATTGAGGAAAGGCTCGTTATCTAGAGCAGACGAGGTCGTTCCGCGTCGGCAGGGCTGGGGGGTGCTGTCGCCGCGGAGACGGCCTCGTCTGCGTTTGCGGGGCTTTTGCCCGGACGATTCGGGACCGCGCACCCAGGTGCCCAGGACAGGTCCCACCGCACACTCCCGGCATGCCTGTGTTCCTCGCCGGCACCGCCGTCGTCTTCGTCCTGCTGTCCAGACGGAGTTCGCCGATCCTGGCCTGGACGACCGGCGTGCTCCTGCCGCTGCCCATGACCGGGCTCGCCTTCGTGCACGGGGTCGAGGCCCAGTCCTTCTGGATCGCCGTCGGCGGCGACCCGCAGGGCGCGGTCAGATCCCTGGAGGGCGCCGAGCCGGTCGGCGTGCTGATGGACCTGCACATGCCCGGCCTCGGCGGCGTCGAGGCCACCCGGCGCATCGTGGCCGCCCTGCCGCGGGTGAAGGTGCTGGTCCTGACCATGTTCGACGACGACGAGTCGCTGCTGGCCGCCATGCGGGCCGGCGCCCGCGGCGGCCCGTTCAGCGAGCTGACCGGCCGCGAGCACGAGGTGCTGGAGCTGATCGCCGGCGGCCTGTCGGACGCCGGCATCGCCCGGCGGCTGGTGCTGTCGGAGGAGACCGTTCGAAACCACGTATCCAATATTTTCGCCAAGTTACACGTCGCGGATCGGGCTCAGGCCGTCGTGAAGGCCCGCCAGGCGGGTCTTGGCGCGTAAAGGACTTCTTTGCCGTACAGTCCGGATCATGATGGGGCACACGCATGCGATGACAGGGGCCATCGCCTGGCTGGGGCTGGCGCCGCCCCTCGCCGCACTTCCGTTGCTGAACGAGTCGTCCCGGTTCGTCGAGACGGGCATCATGGCCACCGCGCTCAGCCCGGCGGAGCTGATCGCCGGCGCCCTCATCTGCGCGGGCGCCGCGATGCTGCCGGACCTCGACCACCCGAGCGCGACGATCGCGCAGACGTTCGGGCCGATCACGTGGGCGCTCAGCAAGGCCGTGTGCTGGGTCAGCGGCGGGCACCGAGGGGCGACCCACTCGCTGGCGTTCGCGGTGGCGCTCGGATTCGGGACCCACTGGCTGGCCAACACCTATCCCATCGGGCGCGACATCATGGTCGTGCTGCTCATCGGCCTGGCCCTGCGGGCGATCGGCGTCGGGATCCCCGGCAACAAGGCGGGCTCCGCGATGATCAACATCGGGCTGACCGCCGGGCTGTACGCCGTCTTCCTCTCGCTCGGCGTGGGCTACGCCTGGCTGGGCCTCGCGGTGGCGATCGGATGTCTCATCCATGTCGTCGGCGACTGCATGACCGAACGCGGCTGTCCGGTGCTGTGGCCGCTGGGGGCCAAGTTCCTGCTGCCGTGGAAGATCGGCATCAAGACCGGCAAGAAGTTCGAGCAGAAGATCCTCGCGCCGATCCTGTCGGTGGCCATCGTCGGCCTGCTGTTCTGGCGGCTGGCACCCATTTAACTTGATGTCGAGATATTCTAGAGATATCTTGACGTCGAGACATCCGCCGCCGGGCTTGCTGGTTAGGGTCACCTAACGTGCTGGTCGTGCGAAGAGTGCGGCAGGATTTGGTCTGAGAAAATGTCTGATGGAGGAGGCGAATCACCGTGTCCGCGAACAGCTTCGGCAGCCGTGACACGCTACGCGTCGGCGACGCGTCATACGAGATTTTCCGGCTGGATGCCGTCGAGGGCGCCGCACGCCTCCCGTACAGCCTGAAGATCCTGCTGGAAAACCTCCTCCGCACCGAGGACGGCGCGAACATCACCGCCGACCACATCCGGGCGCTGGGTGGCTGGGATCCGAAGGCGGCGCCGAGCGTGGAGATCCAGTTCACGCCCGCGCGCGTCATCATGCAGGACTTCACCGGCGTCCCCTGTGTGGTCGACCTGGCCACCATGCGCGAGGCCGTGCGTGACCTCGGTGGCGACCCGGCCCGCATCAACCCGCTGGCGCCGGCCGAGATGGTCATCGACCACTCGGTCATCGTCGACTACTTCGGGCACCCCGACGCCTTCCAGCGCAACGTCGAGCGCGAGTACGAGCGCAACCGCGAGCGCTACCAGTTCCTGCGCTGGGGCCAGACGGCCTTCGACGAGTTCAAGGTCGTCCCGCCCGGCACCGGCATCGTCCACCAGGTCAACATCGAGCACCTGGCCCGCGTGGTGATGACCCGCGACGGCAAGGCCTACCCCGACACCTGCGTCGGCACCGACTCCCACACCACGATGGAGAACGGCATCGGCGTCCTGGGCTGGGGCGTCGGCGGCATCGAGGCCGAGGCCGCGATGCTCGGCCAGCCGATCTCCATGCTCATCCCGCGCGTGGTCGGCTTCAAGCTCAACGGCAAGCTGCCCGCCGGGGCCACCGCCACCGACCTGGTGCTGACGATCACCGAGATCCTGCGCAAGCACGGCGTCGTCGGCAAGTTCGTGGAGTTCTACGGCGAGGGCGTCGCGTCCGTGCCGCTGGCCGACCGGGCCACGATCGGCAACATGAGCCCCGAGTTCGGCTCCACCTGCGCGATCTTCCCGATCGACGGCCAGACCGTCGACTACCTGCGCCTGACCGGCCGCTCCGAGGAGCAGGTCGCGCTCGTCGAGGCGTACGCCAAGACCCAGGGCCTCTGGCTCGACCCGTCCGCGCCCGAGCCGGTCTTCTCCGAGTACATCGAGCTCGACCTCGGCACCGTCGTGCCGTCCATCGCCGGCCCCAAGCGCCCGCAGGACCGCATCGCGCTGTCGGCCGCCAAGGCGACCTGGCGCCACGACGTGCAGAACTACGTCGAAGACGGTGTCGATGAGGCGGTCGAGGAGAGCTTCCCGGCCTCCGACGCGCCCGCCTCCAACGCCCGCGCCAACGGCGGCCGGCCGCACAAGCCGGTGGCGGTCACGCTGGCCGACGGCACCTCGTTCGAGATCGACCACGGCATCGTCTCGATCGCCGCGATCACCTCGTGCACCAACACCTCCAACCCGTACGTCATGCTCGGCGCGGCGCTGCTGGCCCGCAACGCCGTCGAGAAGGGCCTGACCCGCAAGCCGTGGGTCAAGACCTCGCTGGCCCCCGGCTCGCAGGTCGTCACCGGCTACTTCGAGCGCTCGGGGCTCCAGCCGTACCTCGACAAGATCGGCTTCAACCTCGTCGGCTACGGCTGCACCACCTGCATCGGCAACTCGGGTCCGCTGCCGCCCGAGATCTCCGAGGCCGTCCAGGCCAACGACCTCGCGGTCACGGCCGTGCTGTCGGGCAACCGCAACTTCGAGGGCCGCATCAACCCCGACGTCAAGATGAACTACCTGGCCTCGCCGCCGCTCGTGGTGGCGTACGCGCTGGCCGGGACCATGGACGTCGACCTCGACACCGAGCCGCTGGGCCTCGGCAACGACGGCAAGCCGGTCTACCTGCGGGACATCTGGCCGTCGCCGGAGGAGATCTCCGCGGTGGTCAACTCCTCCATCGGCCGTGACATGTTCGAGCGCGACTACGCCGACGTGTTCAAGGGCGACGACCACTGGCGCTCGCTGCCGATCCCGACCGGCGACACGTTCGAGTGGGACCCGTCCTCGACCTACGTCCGCAAGGCCCCCTACTTCGACGGCATGCCGTCCAAGCCGGAGCCCGTCACCGACATCGCCGGCGCCCGCGTGCTGGTCAAGGTCGGCGACTCGGTCACCACCGACCACATCTCGCCGGCCGGCTCCATCAAGGCCGGCACCCCGGCCGCGCAGTACCTGCAGGCCAACGGGGTCGAGGTGAAGGACTTCAACTCCTACGGCTCGCGGCGCGGCAACCACGAGGTGATGATCCGGGGCACGTTCGCCAACATCCGCCTGCGCAACCAGATCGCGCCGGGCACCGAGGGCGGCTACACCCGCGACTTCACCCAGCCCGACGGCCCGGTGTCGTTCATCTACGACGCCTCGGTCAACTACGCCGCGGCCGAGACGCCGCTGGTGGTGCTGGCGGGCAAGGAGTACGGCTCCGGCTCCTCGCGTGACTGGGCGGCCAAGGGCACGGCGCTGCTGGGCGTGCGCGCGGTCATCGCCGAGTCCTACGAGCGCATCCACCGCTCCAACCTGATCGGCATGGGCGTGCTCCCGCTGCAGTTCCCCGAGGGCGCCTCGGCGCAGTCGCTCGGGCTGACCGGCGAGGAGACCTTCGACATCACGGGTGTCGAGGAGCTCAACTCCGGCGGCATCCCGAGCACCGTGCACGTCAAGGCCGGCGAGGTCGAGTTCGACGCGATCGTGCGCATCGACACGCCGGGCGAGGCCGACTACTACCGGCACGGCGGGATCATGCAGTACGTTCTTCGCTCGTTGCTCGCGAAGTGACTTCCCGGGCTCGCGCGCGGTCATGAGCCGCGCGGGGGCCGGGATCCCTTGGCCGCTCGTTGAAGCCGGGGGTGGGGCGCGATCCTCACGCGCCCGTATCGGGGGAACCACCCGACACAAAGAAGAGCCGCCCGGCGGGACAACCCCCGCCGGGCGGCTCTTCGTCATCGGGACATCGTCCGGTAGCGGTGGACGGCCAGCGGCAGGAACACCGCCAGGATCGCCGCCGACCAGATCAGGCTCGCGGCCACCGGGTGCTGGAGCGGCCAGGCCGAGGAGACCGAGGTGGGATTGCCGAACAGGCCGCGGGTGGCGGCCACGACGGCGCTCATGGGGTTCCAGTCGGCGACGGGCTTGAGCCAGGCCGGCAGCCCCTCGGTGGGGACGAACGTGTTGGCCAGGAACGTCATCGGGAACAGCCAGCCGAACGTGGCGGCGTCGGCCTGCGCGCCGCTGCGGATCCACAGCCCGATGTACGTGCCCACCCAGATCATCGCGAACCCGAAGAGCGCCAGCAGCCCGAACGCCGCCGCCGTCGCCCCGAGGCTCCCGTGCGCCCGCCACCCGGCCAGCAGCACTCCGGTCAGCACCATGGCCGACAGCGACAGCAGGTGCATCGACAGGTCGGCCACGCTCCGCCCGACCAGCACGGCGCTGCGGGCGATGGGCTGGGCGCGGAACCTGTCGATGATCCCGCGGGCCATGTCCTCGCCCACGGTCGTGGCGGCCGAGGTCGCCGTCATGGCCATGACCTGCATGAAGATGCCGGGCATGAGGTAGTCGCGGTAGTCGCCGCCGCCCGGCAGGGTGATCGCGCTGCCGAAGACGTAGCCGAACAGCACGGTCATGATCACGGGGAACACCAGAAATCCCGCGATCTCGCCCGGCTGGGCCTTCAGCCGCGAATAGGTGCGGCCGGCGATGGCGAGGGAGTCATGCAGGGTCCAGCGCAGCGTCTCGTACATCTCTCCGGCTCCCTGTCAGGCCGTCAGGTGGAGGAAGACCTCGTCGAGGGTGGGCCGCCGCAGCGCCAGGTCCTCCACGGGGATGCCGGCCGCGTCCAGCGCGCCGGCGATGCGGACGAGCGACTGCGCGCCGTCGGCCGCGGGCACGGTCACCTGGCGCCCCTCGGCGCTCTCGATCTCCGGGGATCCCGCACTGCGCAGCAGCCGCAGCCCCGCGTCCACGTCGCCCGGCTCCCGGAAGACGACCTGGACCCGATCGCCGCCGACCTGCCTCTTCAGCTCGGCCGGTGACCCCGCCGCGGCCACCGTGCCTTCCCGCAGCACCACGATCTGGTCCGCGAGCCGGTCGGCCTCGTCCAGGTACTGCGTGGTCAGCAGCAGCGTCGTGCCCTCCCTGACCAGGTCGAGCAGCAGCTCCCAGAGCTGCATCCGGCTGCGCGGGTCGAGCCCGGTGGTCGGCTCGTCCATGAACAGCACCGGCGGCGACACGAGCAGGCTGGCCGCCAGGTCGAGCCGGCGCCGCATGCCCCCCGAGTACTCCCTGACCGGCCGCTGTCCCGCCTCGGCCAGCTCGAACCGCTCCAGCAGCTCGGCCGCCCTGCGCCGCGCCTCGGCCCTGCTCAGGTGGTAGAGCCGCCCGAACAGCTCCAGGTTGCGCCGACCGGTCAGCAGCTCGTCGACGGCCGCGTGCTGCCCGGCCAGGCCGATGCGGAAGCGCAGCCGGGCCGCGTCGCGCACCACGTCCAGCCCGGCGACCTCGGCGTGGCCCGCGTCGGGGCGCAGGAGCGTGGCGAGGATGCGTACGGCGGTGGTCTTGCCCGCCCCGTTCGGCCCCAGCAGCCCGCAGACGGTGCCCGCCGGGACGTCCAGGTCGATGCCCTTGAGCGCCTCGGTGGCCGCGTACCGCTTCCGTAATCCCTCCGCGTGGATCATGACGACCCCCTTTAACGGTGTTAAATCTAACAGCGTTAAGGGTGCATTGAACGTTGTTAAGCTGTCAACCGTGGCACTCGAAAAAGGCACCATCGTCGCGACCGCGCTCCGGCTCCTCAACGAGGTCGGGCTCGACGGGCTGACGCTGCGCCGGCTCGCGGGCGAGCTGGGCGTGCAGGCCCCGGCCCTCTACTGGCACTTCAAGAGCAAGCAGGAGCTCCTGGACGCGATGGCGGCGGCGATGATGTCCGCGCACACGTCCCGCCCCACGCTGACGGATCCGGGCAGATGGCGGGAGTGGGTCGCCGGCTACGCGCACGCCGACCGCGCGATGCTCAACTCCTATCGCGACGGGGCCAAGCTGGTGGCCGGCACGCGGCCGTCGTCCGAGCTGTTCGCCGCGGTGGAGCGGGCGATGGCGGGGCTGGAGGCGGCGGGCTTCAGCGCCGGGGACGCGGCACGGGGGCTGTTCACGGTGAGCGGGTACGTGGCCGGCTTCGCGCTGGAGGAGCAGGCCGATCGGACGCGTCCGGACGGGGAGCTCGGCATGCCGGACATGGAGGAGTTCCAGGCGGCCTATCCGCGGCTCATGGCGGGCCTGGCGGAGGTGGGCGACCCGCAGGGCGACCTGTCGTTCGAGGGCGGGCTGCAGCTGATCCTCGACGGCATGGAGCTCCGCCTGAGGGCTCAGGACACCTTGGCGGCGGGCGCGGACCAGGTGTCGCAGGCGGAGGGCGAGGCGGCGCGGTAGCCGCGCTGGAGCCAGTAGACGCGGGTGGCTCCCTTGCCGTGGCTGCGGTAGCCGTCCTCGTCGCCGCCGGCCCGGGTGGCGTCGAGCAGCGCCGCCCAGTCGTCCGGGCCGCGCCGCAGCGAGCCCCACACGCTGCCGAGGAACACTCCGGACAGGCAGTCGGCCTGCAGCTCGAAGCGCCGCTTCAGCTCACCCTGGCGATCGGTCCGGATCTTCGCCTGGTACGACCGCCAGACGCCGAACAGGCTCTGCACGTGGTGCCCGTACTCGTGGGCGGCGACCTTGAACGGGTACAGATCGGTCCTGTCCTCGATCCACCGGCCGGTGAGGGGGAACACCAGGGTGCCGCGCTCCATGCAGTAGAAGGCCGCGGCCTGCTCGGGCCACGGCACCCCGCACACGGTGCTCTCGGGCTCGTCGTAGTACCGCACGACGGGCTTGCTGAACGTCCGTCCCGCCCGCCCGAAGTAGGCGGCCCACGACTTGTCCAGACATTTCATGACCGCTTCGAGGTACTGCCGGGCCCGCGGGATCCCCCCGTACGTGATCGCCGTCTCGGGGCAGGAGGTGTCGCGCAGCTTCCCGGCCTTCTTGGAGAACGGGCTCTTGACGGGGGTGGCGTGCGCGACCTGGGCGGGTACGCAGATGGTCGCGAGGACCGAGACGAGGGCGAGAGCGCGCCTGATCGGGAGGAACTGCACGGAGGGCAGCTTAACGATCGGCGGGGGCGTCCCGCGCTCGGTCACTCTCGCAGGAGGAATGGCGACAGAAGGTAAAGGTGATTGACTCTCGCCCATGACTGATGCGGCATTGGTTCTGATTGTTGGCGGTTTGGCGGTTTTCGTTGGGGCGATTGTTCAGGGCGGGGTGGGTTTCGGTCTCGGGCTGGTCGCCGCTCCCGTGCTCACCATGCTCGGCCCCGACCTCATGCCGGGCGCCATCCAGGTCGTCAACGTGACGCTCCCGCTGTTCACGCTGGCCGCCGAGTGGCGGATGGTGGACTGGCGCGGGCTCGGGTTCGCGGTGCTGGGAAGGCTGCCCGGGAGCGTCATCGGCGCGGTCATCGTCGTCTACGTCTCCGCGTACACCAGAGGCGTCTTCGTGGCTGTCATGGTGCTCGTCGCGGTGGCCCTGACGGCCCGGGCGCTGAGCGTGCCGCGCAACGGGCTGACGCTCTCCTCCGCCGGGTTCGTCTCCGGGATCACCGGGACGGCGACGGGCATCGGCGGACCGCCCATGGGGCTGGTGTACCAGCACGCCAAGGGGCCGCAGATCAGGGCGACGCTGGCGATGTTCTTCTTCCTGAGCGCCGCCCAGTCGCTGGTCATCCTCGCGGTCGTGGACGAGCTGCCGGCCCGGGCGCTGACGACGGGGGCGGTGCTGATCGTGCCCATGGTGCTCGGGTTCCTGGTCTCGGGGCCGCTGCGGCGATATCTGGACGGCGGCAAGGTGCGCAAGGCCGTGCTCGTGGTGGCCGCGGCCTCCGCCGTGGCGCTGCTCGTGCAGAACGTGATCGCACAGCTCACCTGAGACCGGAGCCAGGAAGATTGAGGTGACGTTTCTGGATTGTTACCCGAAACAACAAACTCCCGGCCCGCAGGGTCTTCCAACAGCAGGCCATCCCGGAATACGTTGCCGCAAACAACATTCATCCGGGCCCCTCCGGAAGAAAGGACCCTGCACCATGCGCAAGGGGATCCTCAGCCTGACCGCCGCGGCAGCCGTGCTCGCCCTCGGTCTCACCGCCTGCGGGGGGAACAGCGGTCAGACCAACGCGTCGACCTCGTCGGCCTCAGCCTCAGCCCCGGCTGCGAAGGCCGGGAAGATCGGCGTCATCCTGCCGGACAGCAAGTCCTCGGCCCGGTGGGAGACGGCGGACCGTAAATACCTCGAAGAGGCGTTCAAGGCCGCCGGTGTCCAGTACGACATCCAGAACGCCCAGAACGACAAGACGGCGTTCCAGACCATCGCCGACCAGATGATCACCAACGGCGCCACCGTCCTGATGATCGTGAACCTGGACAGCGGCAGCGGCAAGGCGGTCATCGACAAGGCCAAGTCCCAGGGCGTGGCCACGATCGACTACGACCGGCTGACGCTCGGCGGCGGCGCCGCCTACTACGTCAGCTTCGACAACACCAAGGTCGGCACCCTGCAGGGCGAGGGCCTGAGCAAGTGCCTGACCGACAAGAAGGCCAGCAAGCCCATCGTGGCGTACCTGAACGGCTCGCCGACGGACAACAACGCCACGCTGTTCAAGCAGGGCTACGACGGCGTGCTCAAGCCCAAGTTCGACTCCGGCGAGTACGTCAAGGGCCCCGACCAGGCCGTGCCCGACTGGGACAACACCCAGGCCGGCACGATCTTCGAGCAGATGCTCACCCAGCAGCCGAAGATCGCCGGCGTGCTGGCCGCCAACGACGGCCTCGGCAACGCCGCCATCACGGTGCTGAAGAAGCAGAACCTCAACGGCAAGGTGCCGGTCACCGGCCAGGACGCCACCGTCCAGGGCCTGCAGAACATCCTGTCCGGCGACCAGTGCATGACCGTCTACAAGGCCGTCAAGAAGGAGGCCGACGCCGCGGCCAAGCTCGCGGTGGCGCTGGCCAAGGGCGAGAAGCCCACGGCGAGCGGCAGCGTCAAGGACCCCGAGAGTGGTCAGGACGTCCCCTCCGAGCTGCTCGAGCCGCAGGCCATCTACCTCGACAACGTCAAGGACGTGGTGGCCGACGGTTACGTGACCAAGGAGGAACTGTGCACGGGTGACTTCGCCAAGAAGTGCACCGAGGCAGGTATTCAATAAGACCAAAGGGGGCGCGGCCCGACCGGTCGTGCCCCCTTTTAGGGAGCCCCATGACCCCCCTCCTTGAAGTGCGCGGGATCGACAAGAGCTTCGGTCCGGTGAAGGTCCTGCACAAGGTCGAGCTCGAGGCATACGCCGGCGAGGTGACGGCCCTGGTCGGAGACAACGGCGCGGGCAAGTCGACCCTGGTCAAGTGCATCGGCGGCATCTATCCGATCGACGACGGCGAGATCCTGTTCGACGGCCGGCAGGTGCACGTCCACAGCCCCCGCGACGCGGGCGAGCTGGGGATCGAGATCGTGTACCAGGACCTGGCCCTGTGCGACAACCTCGACATCGTCCAGAACATGTTCCTCGGCAGGGAGCGCAAGAACGGGCTCCTGCTCGACGAGGACAGCATGGAGGAACTGGCCGAGAAGACCCTCAGCGGCCTGTCCGTGCGCACGGTGAAGTCCATCAGGCAGCAGGTCTCCAGCCTGTCCGGCGGGCAGCGGCAGACCGTGGCCATCGCCAAGGCCGTGCTGTGGAACAGCAAGGTCGTCATCCTCGACGAGCCGACCGCGGCGCTGGGCGTGGCCCAGACCGCACAGGTGCTGGAGCTGGTGCGCAGGCTGGCCGACACCGGCCTGGCCGTCGTGCTCATCTCGCACAACATGAACGACGTCTTCGCCGTCTCCGACCGGATCGCGGCGCTCTACCTCGGCAGGATGGCCGCCCAGGTCAGGACCGCCGACGTGACTCACGCCCAGGTCGTCGAACTGATCACCTCAGGCCGCAGCGGGGAACTCGGCCTCAAGAACGGGGTCACCCCATGAGCAAGGTCAAAGAACTCCCCGGCGAGGCCATCGCCGCCGCGACGCAGTCGCCGTCGATCGGCAACAGCTTCCTCGCCTACGTCGAGCGCGTGCGCGGCGGGGACATGGGCGCGCTGCCCGCCGTACTGGGGCTGGTCGTGCTCTGTACGGTCTTCGCCGTCGCCCGCCCCGCCTTCGTCACCTCGATCAACTTCGCCAACCTCTTCACCCAGGGCGCCGCGATCACCCTGATCGCGATGGGCCTGGTGTTCGTGCTGCTGCTCGGCGAGATCGACCTGTCCGCCGGCTTCGCCAGCGGCGTGTGCGCGGCGGTGCTCGCCGTCACGCTCAGCAGCCTGGGCCTGCCCTGGTACGTGTGCGTGCTGGCCGCCATCGTCACCGGCGTGATCATCGGCACGGTGCTCGGCACGCTCGTCGCCAAGGTCGGGATCCCGTCGTTCGTGGTCACGCTGGCCGCCTTCCTGGCCTTCCAGGGCCTGGTCCTGGTGCTGGTCCAGGAGGGCACGAACATCTCCATCAGGGACAGCGTGATCGTCGCCATCGCCAACAAGAACCTGCCGCCCTGGCTGGGCTGGCTGCTCTACGCGGCCTGCGTGGCGGTCTTCGCCGCCGTCCAGCTCCTGCGGGCCAGGAAGCGCACCAAGCGCGGGCTGACGGCCGACCCGATGTCGCTGATCGCCGCCCGCGTGGGCGCGCTGGCGGTGCTGGCCGGGCTCGCGGTCTACGTGCTCAACCTGGAGCGCAGCCGCAACCCGGCGCTGGTCTCCCTCACCGGCGTGCCGATCGTGGTGCCGATCATCCTGGTGCTGCTGATCGCGTGGACGATGGTGCTGCGCCGTACCGCGTTCGGCCGCCACATCTACGCGGTCGGCGGCAACACCGAGGCCGCGCGCCGGGCCGGCATCCCGGTCGACCGGATCAGGATCAGCGCGTTCGTGATCTGCTCCTCGATGGCCGCGGTCGGCGGGATCGTGGCCGCGTCCAGGGCCAGCTCGGTCGACCCGAACACGGGCGGCAGCTCCGTCCTGCTGTACGCGGTCGGCGCGGCGGTCATCGGCGGCACCAGCCTGTTCGGTGGCAAGGGCAGGGTGCTGGACGCCGTGCTCGGCGGCGCCGTGGTGGCGGTCATCGAGAACGGCATGGGGCTGATGGGGTATGGGGCCAGCGTGAAGTACCTGGTCACGGGGTCCGTCCTGCTGCTCGCCGCGGGCGTCGACGCCCTGGCCCGCAAACGGGCGTCGGCCGCTGGTCTAAGGTGATCAGCGACTCACAGCCCCCGAAGGAATACCAGACGATGCGTGCCGGCCCCTCCCAAGAGGACATCAGGCGCCACAATCTCGGCGCGCTGCTTCGCCATGTCCATCTGGGCGGGCCGATCTCGCGTGCCGAGCTGACCTCGAGGATGGGGCTCAACCGCAGCACGATCATGGCGCTGACCTCGGACCTCACCGCGGCAGGGCTGGTGCGGGAGGAGCTGCCCCGCGAGACGGGCCGCGCGGGGCGGCCCTCGCTCGTGGTGCGGCCCGAGTCGGCGCGGGTCTACGTCTTCGCCTTCGACGTTGGCCCCGACCGGCTCGCGGTGGCCCGCGTGGGGCTGGGCGGGGTGATCCTCGACCGGCGTGAGACGACCCGCGAGCGCGGGAAGTTCGAGCTGGACGAGCTGACCGGGGTGCTGTCCGGCTTCGCCCGGCAGATGCGGCGCAAGACCAGGGACGACACCGTCTGCGTGGGCGCGGCGGCGGCCGTGTCCGGCGGCGTGCGCAAGGCCGACGGCGTGGTGCGGTTCTCGCCCAACCTGCTGGCCGAGGAGATCCCGTTCGGCGAGGAGCTGGGCCGCCGCCTCGGCCTCGGGCTGCCGGTCAGCGTGGGCAACGACGCCAACCTGGCCGCCCTCGCCGAGCACAGCCGGGGCGTCGGCGCCGTCGTCAGGGACCTCATCTGCCTGCACGGCGACGTGGGCATCGGCGGCGGCATCATCGCGGGCGGCCACCTGCTCGGCGGCCACGACGGCTACGGCGGCGAGGTCGGCCACATGGTCGTCAACCCCGGCGGGCGCGCCTGCGGCTGCGGGTCCCACGGATGCCTGGAAGCGGAGGTGGGGGAGCGGGCGCTGCTGGAGGCCGCGGGCCGCATCGGCCCCGGGCAGCACGGGCGCGACGCGGTGCGCGCCGTGGTGGAGGCCGCCGACCGGGGCGACATCGAGGCGCAGGACGCGCTCAAGAAGGTCGGCGACTGGCTCGGCCTCGGCGTCGCGAACCTGGTCAACATCTTCAACCCCGAGATGGTCATCTTCGGGGGCATCCTCCGGGAGATCTACCTGGGGTCCGCCGCGCGGGTGCGTAGCCAGCTCGCCCTGCACGCGATGGCGCCGCAGCGGGAGCGGCTGCGGCTGCGTACGGCCTCGCTCGGGGACGCCGCCCCGCTGGTGGGCGCGGCCGAGCTGGCCTTCGCCAACGTCCTCGCCGACCCCCTGGAGGTCCTCGCCCGCGCCAACACCTGACCCGTCAGCCGACCTTCGACTTGGCGGCCGTCCAGGTGTTGCAGAAGCCGGTGGCCCCGCCGCGGTAGCCGCGCTCCTGCCAGAAGGCGAGGTTGCGGGGTTTGCCGTGGATCTCGCTCTCGTCGGCCCTGCGCACCGCGTCGATCCAGTCCTCCCACTCGATCCCCGGCTTGATCGACTCCAGCGTGGCGCTGTACAAGACGCCGGCGAAGCACTCGGCCTGCATCTCCAGCCGGTGGCTCAGCAGGGCCTTCGCGTTGCCGGACGCCTGCCAGTACAGCGCGTTCTGCGCGTCCAGCACCCCGATGAGCTGCTGCACGTGGTGTCCCCACTCGTGGGCGACGGAGTGCGCGATGTTCATCCTGAAGGGGTCGCGCAGGTCGTGCTTCATGATCCGGATGGCGATCGTGCGCTGCTCGGGGCAGTACTGCGCGCCGTTGCTGGTGATCTCCCCGCAGACGGAGTCGCTTCCCGTCGTGATCGTGACCTCGGGCGGCGCGTACGGCAGCCGGGCCGCCGCGAACCGCCCGGCCCAGAAGCGGTCGGCGCATCCGGCCATCGCCCGGTAGAACGCCTTGAGCGAGGCGACGCTCCCCACGCGGATCTCGGGGACCTCGCAGGTCTGGGCGACCACGTCCCCGCCCATCGCCCCCAGAAGGCCGGCCTGCGCGATACGCGACGCCGCCCAGGCCGGCCCAGAAAAAAGCGCTGAGAACAGCAGCAGACCCGCGACCATGCCCGCTAAGAGGGAAATGCGCACGATCGCGGATCTTAGAGGACTTCTACGACACTTGGGACTTCGGAGCCTTCCAGGTGTTGCAGCCGCCGGCCGACTCGGTGTCGAAGCCGCGCTTGAGCCAGGCGCCGGTGTTCTTGGCGTTGCCGTGCGTCTTCTCGCCCCAGTTGTCGACCTTCACCCCGATGGCGGACAGGTCGAGGCCGGTGCCGCCGTTCTTGACCCAGTAGGTGAACTCGGACTCCTGGCGGCCCAGCGAGTGCCAGACGCTGCCGGTGAAGACCCCAGCCAGGCACTCGGCCTGCAGCTCCAGGCGACGGGACTCGTCGAGCACGCGGGCCTCGTTCTTGCGGCTGTACGGCGTCATGGCCTTGAACATGCCCGTCATGTTCTGGATGTGGTGGCCGTACTCGTGGGCCAGGACCAGCATCAGCATGATGTCGGTCGGCTCCTCGACGAGGTTGGCGCTGGCGAAAAAGGTGATCTTCTTGTTGGTCGAGCAGTACAGGGCCTGCACGCCGCCCTCGGGGAACTTGCCGCACCCGGTCGGTGCGCCGGGCTTGGTGATCACCTGCATGGCGGGCTTGGTGAACTTGAAGCCCGCCTTCTTCACCTTGGGCTCCCAGGCGGCGTTGAGGCAGTCGAGCACGACGTCCAGGTAGCCCTTGACCTCGTCCAGGCTGCCGGACTGCACCTTCGGCTCCGGGCACGAGTCGAAGCCGAGCTTGCCCGTCTTGTAGATCGGGCTTTTCGCCAGTACGGGCTTGTACGCCGGCGCGGCGGTGGCCGCGTGGGCCGTTCCGGCGAAGAGCAGGCTCGCCAGGGTGCCTGCCATAAGCGCCAATCGGGTGATACGCATGAGAAGGCACCCTATTGAATAGGGAGTTCCAGGTAAAGGAAGATTAAAGCGTGTTGCGGGACGCGGCGGACCAGGTGTTGCACGCGCCCGGACCGCCGCGGTTGAAGCCCCGCGTCATCCAGGCTGCCTGTGTGGGGCCCCTGCCGTGATCGTTCTGGGGCCAGCCCTTGGCGCCGTTCTTCCTGAACCAGTCGACCGTGTACGCCCAGTCGGCGTCGGTGACCAGCGCCGTTCCCTTCATCGTGCTCATGAACACCGACGAGAAGCACTCGGCCTGCAGTTCTGAATTGCGCGACAGTTGCAGCCGCTTCGCCTTGCCCGCGACATTCCTGGCGGTCCAGTAGTAGTTCCAGATGCCGGAGATCTGCTGGACGTGGTGCCCGTACTCGTGGGCGATCAGGCGGGTGATGCCCAGCGGGAACGGGTTGCGCAGCTGGTCCCTGCTGATCATCAGGTACATCGTGCGGTCGGTGGAGCAGTAGACGCCGTCGGCGCCGGTGTTCCACGTGCCGCAGGGCGTCCTGACCTTGGTGGTGATGATGCGCAGCCGCGGCTTGGTGAAGGGCAGGCCGGCCTTGCGGAACTGGGCGCCCCACGCCTTGTTGAGGCAGTTGGTCACGCGGGTCAGGAAGCGCCGGTACGCGGTCATGCTCCCGGCCGGCAGGTCGCCGGGGGCGCAGTTGACGTCGGTCAGGCGTCCGGTCCGGTAGAGCGGGTTCGCCGTCGCCAGCGCCCTGCCGATCGAGGGCCCCTTCTTCGACTCGCTGGAGCCCTTGGCCGCCGGGGAGGAGGGCTGCTGGGCCGCCCCGTTCCGCGGCTCCGTCGAGGTGGTGGCCACGTCGGCGAGCACGAGCACCAAACCGGCCGCTGCCAGGGCAAGTGCCAGCATGGCGACCGCCAGTGCCGCGACTTTGCTTTTGGGGGCGGAGTTCATATGTTCCGAAAAACTATCCCAAGATCAGACATATGTGGGTGGATTTGACTCGATGGAGTCAGTGAGGCGCGAGCGAACTAGACTCGGGTCATCGGCGCACAAGAGCAGAGGGGAGTCGGATCCGTGAGCGGGTTGCTGGGCTCGATAGAGGGACCGCACGACGTCAAACGGCTCACTGTCGAGGAGCTGCCGCGGCTGGCGGGGGAGATCCGCGACCTGCTGGTCGACTCGTGCGCCAGGTTCGGCGGCCATCTGGGCCCCAACCTGGGTGTGGTCGAGCTCACCATCGCCATCCACCGGGTCTTCGACTCCCCTGACGACCCCGTCGTCTGGGACACCGGCCACCAGTCGTACGTGCACAAGGTCCTCACCGGACGGGCCGCCGGCTTCGAGGCGCTCAAGCAGGAGGGCGGCCTGTCGGGCTACCCGAGCCAGGCCGAGTCGGAGCACGACTTCGTGGAAAACTCCCACGCCTCGACCGCGCTGTCCTACGCCGACGGCCTGGCCAAGGCGTTCAAGCTGCGCGGCGAGCAGGACCGCACGGTCGTGGCGGTGATCGGCGACGGCGCGCTGACCGGCGGCATGGCCTGGGAGGCGCTCAACAACATCGCCGCCGGCAAGGACCTGCGGCTCGTGATCGTGGTCAACGACAACGGCCGCTCCTACTCGCCCACGATCGGCGGCCTGGCCTCCCACCTGTCCTCCCTGCGGGTCAACCGCAGGTATGAGGACTTCCTCGACTACGTCAAGGACAAGTTGGGGAACGTTCCCGTGCTCTACGACGCCCTGCACGGCTTCAAGAAGGGCGTCAAGGACGTCCTGGCCCCGCAGGTCATGTTCGAGGACCTCGGGCTCAAATACGTCGGCCCCATCGACGGCCACGACGAGCAGGCCATGGAGGCGGCGCTGCGCAAGGCCCGCGACTTCCGCGGCCCGGTCATCGTCCACGCCCTCACCCAGAAGGGCCGCGGCTACACGCCCGCGGAGAATCACGACGAGGACCAGTTCCACTCGCCCGGCGCCTTCGACCGGGCCACCGGCGCGGAGAAGCCCAAGCCGCGCATCTGGACCAACGTCTTCAGCGAGGAGCTCGTCCGGCTCGGCAAGGAGCGCGAGGACCTCGTCGCGATCACCGCGGCCATGCTCCACCCGACGGGCCTCAACGCCTTCGCCGACGCCTTCCCCGAGCGCATCTACGACGTCGGCATCGCCGAGCAGCACGCGCTGACCAGCGCCGCCGGCCTCGCCCTCGGCGGCATGCACCCGGTGGTGGCCGTCTACGCCACGTTCCTCAACCGGGCCTTCGACCAGCTGCTCATGGACGTCGCGCTGCACCGGCTGCCCGTCACGGTGGTGCTCGACCGGGCGGGCGTCACGGGCGACGACGGCGCCAGCCACAACGGCATGTGGGACCTGTCGATCCTCCAGGTCGTCCCCGGGCTGCGGGTCGCGGTGCCGCGCGACGGCGACCGGCTGACCGAGCTGCTGCGCGAGGCCGTCCAGGTCACCGACGGCCCGACCGTGCTGCGCTTCCCCAAGGGCCCGGTCGCCGAGCCGGTCGAGCCGGTGGGCAAGCTGGGCGAGATGGACCTGCTGCGCACCCCCAAGGGCGACCCCGACGTGCTGCTGGTCGGCGTCGGCCCGATGGCGCAGCTCTGCATGGACGCCGCGGTCCTGCTCGACGCCCAGGGCATCGGGGCCACCGTGGTCGACCCCCGGTGGGTCAAGCCGCTCGACGAGGCGCTCGTGCTGGCCGCGAGCGCCCACAAGCTGGTGGCCGTCGTCGAGGACAACGGCCGCGTGGGCGCCGTGGGCGACGCCGTGGCCCGCCTGCTGCGCGACGCCGACGTCGACGTGCCCGTGCGCACGTACGGCATCCCGCAGGAGTTCCTCGACCACGCCAAGCGGGCCGCCATCCTCGCCAGGGTCGGCCTGACCGGGCAGGACCTCGCCCGGCAGATCACCGAGGCGGTCGCGAAGCGGACCTCCCACGAGATGCCCGCCCGCCACTGAGCGCCCGGCACACGGCGGCGGTGATCCCCGAGTACGGCGATCACCGCCGCGTCCCGGACTTCTGTCTCCACGGTGAGACTGGATCCTGGCCACGCATGATCACCCCGGGTGTGGGAAGGATCACTGGGCGTGGACATCTTTCGCACGAAGAGCGTCGAGCAGTCGATCCGTGACACCGAGGATCCGGAGCACCAGCTGCGCAAGCGCCTGACGGCCACCGACCTGACGGTCTTCGGCATCGGGGTGATCGTCGGCACCGGGATCTTCGTGCTCACGGGACAGGTCGCCAAGGAGGTGGCGGGTCCGGCGGTGGCGCTCTCGTTCGTCGTCGCGGGCATCGTCTGCGGGCTGGCGGCCCTGTGCTACGCCGAGTTCGCCTCCACCATCCCGGTCGCCGGCTCGGCCTACACCTTCTCCTTCGCCACCCTGGGCGAGTTCCCGGCCTGGGTGATCGGCTGGGACCTGACCCTGGAGCTGGCACTGGCCGCTGCCGTGGTGGCGGTCGGCTGGTCGGGCTACTTCGCCTCGATGCTGGCGTCCGTCGGCATCCATCTGCCCGCCTCGATCGCGGGGGAGAACCCCGTGGTCAACGTGCCCGCCATCCTCATCGTCCTCCTGCTCACCGTGATCCTGGTGATCGGCATCAAGGTCTCCTCGCGGGTCAACCTCATCCTGGTGATCACGAAGATCACGGTCGTGCTGCTGGTCATCGTGGCCGGGCTCTTCTTCGTCAAGGGGGCCAACTACACGCCGTTCATCCCCGAGGCCGTGTCCACGCCGCGGGTGGAAGGGCTGAAGGCGCCGCTGATCCAGGTGCTGTTCGGCGTCACGCCGGTCGCGTTCGGCGTGACGGGCATCTTCGCCGCCGCGGCGATCGTGTTCTTCGCCTTCATCGGCTTCGACATCGTGGCCACCGCCGCGGAGGAGACCATCCACCCGCAGCGCGACGTGCCGCGCGGCATCCTCGGCTCGCTGGCCATCTGCACGGCCCTGTACGTGGCCGTCTCGCTCGTCGTGGTCGGCATGCAGCGCTATGACCAGCTCAGCACCTCCGCGCCGCTGTCCGACGCGTTCACCTCGGTCGGCTACGGCTGGCTGGCCACGATCATCAGCGTCGGCGCCATCGCCGGCCTGACGACCGTGGTGCTCGTGCTGCTGCTCGGCCAGACCCGGGTGCTCTTCGCGATGTGCCGCGACGGGCTGCTGCCGCGCCCGCTGGCCAAGGTCCACCCCCGCTTCGGCACGCCGGCCCGGCTCACGATCATCATCGGCGTGGTGACGATGGCGCTGGCCGGGTTCGTGTCGTTCGGTGAGCTGGCCGAGCTGGTGAACATCGGCACGCTCTTCGCGTTCGTGGTGGTCTCGATCGGGGTGATCATCCTGCGGCGCACCCGGCCCGACCTGCCGAGGGCGTTCCGCGCGCCGTTCGTGCCGGTGCTGCCGGTCCTGTCGGTGCTGGCCTGCCTCTACCTCATGCTCAACCTGCCGGTGCAGACGTGGCTGAGGTTCCTGGTCTGGATGATCATCGGCGTCGTCATCTACTTCGTCTACGGCTACCGCCACAGCAGGACGGTGAAGGTCCGCGCCAGGGGCGGCGCCTGAGGGGGCGGGCGCGCGCCCGCCCCCTGCGGCCGCTCAGAGCGAGACGACGGCTCCCACCGCGGCCTTCATCGTGCAGCCGTTGCCGAAGACCTTGGCCCACTGCACCGCCCTGCCGTGCCACTGGCCGGCCACCACGACGGCGTGCGGCTGCAGCTCCTTCGTGCAGATGGCGTTCGGTGTGACGTTGAGCCGCTCGGGGTGCCCGTCGACCTTCTCCAGCAGCTGGCAGGCCGCGCGCGCGTTCGGGTGGGTGCCTCCCGCGGGCCCGCAGTAGAGCCAGACCGTCCTCGTCTCGCCGCCCTTGGCGGCGTCGACGATCTTGAGCTCCGCCTTCGGGTGTGGCGTGGCCAGGGCGGGCGCCGACGCGCCCAGCAGGAAGGCTCCGCAGAGCGCGAGGGCGCCGAGTGCTCTCATCATGAATACTCTCCGTTCGTAGAACGGTACTCAACGCTACGACGGAGATCGGCGAGGGCTAAGGAGGCCCGCCGGGCGGGCCCCCTTCAAAGGACTCAGGCAGGCAGCGAGGCCACGCCGGGCGGCAGGAACCGCGGCTGGGCGATGCCGGCCCTGTCCAGGTACGGGGTGATCCCACCCAGATGGAACGGCCAGCCGGCCCCGAGGATCATGCACAGGTCGATGTCCTGCGGCGCGGCGACCACGCCCTCGTCCAGCATGATGCGGATCTCCCTGGCCAGCGCCGCGAGGACGCGCTCGCGCACCTGCTCGGCGGTGGACGGTGACGCGCCGCCGGAGAAGAGGGCCACCGCCTCCGGGTCGAGCGTGAAGTCGGGCCCGTAGACGCCCGGCTTGCCCGCGGCGACCAGCTTGGCCATGTTCTCCGAGACGCCGAAGCGGTCGGGGAAGGCCTCGTGCAGCGTCTCGGCGACGTGCAGGCCGACGGCCGGGCCGACGAGTTGCAGCAGCGCGAACGGCGACATCGGCAGCCCGAGCCCGTCCAGCGCGTGCTCGGCCACCTCCAGGGGCGTGCCCTCGTCCACGGCCGTCACGACCTCGCCCATGAAGCAGGTCAGCAGCCGGTTGACCACGAACGCCGGGGCGTCCTTGACCAGCACCGACGACTTCTTCAGCGACTTGCCCACAGCGAACGCCGTGGCCAGCGTGGCATCGTCCGTCGCGGCGCCGCGGATGATCTCCAGCAGCGGCATGACGGCGACCGGGTTGAAGAAGTGGAACCCGACCAGCCGCTCGGGGTGCGCCAGCCCGGCGCCCATCTCGGTCAGGGAGAGCGAGGAGGTGTTCGTGGCCAGCACGCACTCGGCCGAGACCACGGCCTCCACCTCGGCGAACACCTGCTTCTTGACCGCCATGTCCTCGAACACGGCCTCGATCACGAAGTCGGCGTCGGCGAAGGCGTCCTTCGTCAGCGACCCGGTCACCAGGGCCTTGAGCCGGTTGGCCTGGTCGGCCGAGACGCGGCCCTTGCCGAGGAGCTTGTCGACCTCGGCGTGCACGTATCCGACGCCCTTGTCGAGCCGGGCCTGGTCGAGGTCGGTCAGCACGACCGGCACCTCCAGGCGGCGCGCGAACAGCAGCGCCATCTGCGAGGCCATCAGCCCCGCACCCACCACGCCGACCTTGGTGACCTTGCGGGCCAGCGACCGGTCGGGCGCGCCCGCGGGCCGCTTGGCGCGGCGCTGCACCAGGTCGAACGAGTAGAGCCCGGCCCGCAGCTCGTCGCCCATCAGCAGGTCGGCCAGCGCCTCGTCCTCGGCCGCGAAGCCCTCATCGCGCGAGGCCGTGCGGGCCTGGGCGATCAGGTCGAGCGCGCGGTAGGGGGCGGGTGAGGCGCCGCGCAGCTTCATGTCCACCAGGAAGCGCGCGTCGGCGACCGTCTTGTCCCAGTCCTCCTCGTGGGAGGGCCGCTCCACGGCCAGCTCGCCCTTGACCACGCGGGCGGCCCAGCGCAGCGACTCCTCCAGGAAGTCGGCGGGCTCGAACATCGCGTCCGCGACGCCCAGCTCGTACGCCTCCTTGCCCTTGACCATGCGGTTCTGCGAGAGCGGGTTCTCGATGACGAGCTTGATCGCGTTCGCCGGGCCGATCAGGTGGGGCAGGAGCTGCGTGCCGCCCCAGCCCGGCACCAGGCCGAGGAAGCACTCCGGCAGTGCCACCGCGGGCACGCCCGAGGAGATGGTCCGGTACGTGCAGTGCAGCGCCACCTCGAGCCCGCCGCCCATCGCGGCGCCGTTCACGAACGCGAACGACGGGATCGCCAGCTCGCCCAGCCTGCGGAAGACGTGGTGCCCCAGCGCGCCGATGGCCAGGGCCTCCTCGCGCGTCGACAGTGCGGCCGCGCCCTTGAGGTCGGCGCCGACGGCGAAGATGAACGGCTTGCCCGTCACGCCCACCGCGGCCAGGTCGTTGCGCTCGGCGATCTCCGACAGCGCGCCGTTGAGCGCGAACAGGCCGTTCGGGCCGAACGTGTTGGGCTTGGTGTGGTCGAAGCCGTTGTCCAGCGTGATCAGCGCCATCGTGCCGGCGCCGTAGGGGAGCTGGACGTCGCGCACGAGCGCCTTGGTGACGACTTCGTCGGTGCTGCGCCGGCTCAGCAGCGTGCGCCAGGTCTCAAGACTGGTCATGCGAGGTTCTCCCAGATCACAGTGCCGCCCATGCCCATGCCGACGCACATGGTGGTGATGCCGTACCGCACGTCGGGACGCTCGCCGAACTGCCGCGCGAGCTGCGTCATCAGCCGCACGCCAGAGGAGGCGAGCGGGTGCCCGTAGGCGATCGCGCCGCCGTACTGGTTCACGCGGGGATCGTCGTCGGCGATCCCGAAGTGGTCGAGGAACGCCAGCACCTGGACGGCGAACGCCTCGTTGATCTCGAACAGCCCGATGTCGGAGATGTCCAGGCCGGCCAGCCGGAGCGCCCGCTCCGTGGACGGGATCGGCCCGACGCCCATGACCTCGGGATCCACGCCCGCGAACGCGTAGGAGACGAGGCGCATCCGCGCGCCCAGCCCCAGCTCGTCCGCGACCTCCTTGGCTGCCACGACGCACCCGGTGGCGCCGTCGTTGATGCCGGAGGAGTTGCCCGCCGTGACGTTGCCGTGCGGCCGGAACGGCGTCTTGAGCGCGCTCAGCCCCTCCGTCGTGGTGCCGGGCCGCGGCGCCTCGTCCTCGACCGCCAGGCCCCAGCCCTTCTCGGCCGTCCTGATCGCGGTCGGCACCAGGTCGGGCTGGATCTTGCCGTCGGCGTACGCCTTGGCCGCCCGCTCCTGCGACAGCACCGCGTACGCGTCCGCGCGGCCCTTGGTGATGTGCGGGTAGCGGTCGTGCAGGTTCTCCGCCGTCATGCCCATGACCAGCGCGCTCGGATCGACCAGCTTCTCCGACAGGAAGCGCGGGTTGGGGTCGACGCCCTCGCCCATCGGGTGGCGGCCCATGTGCTCGACGCCGCCGGCGATGGCCACGTCGTACGCGCCGAACGCGATGCCGCCCGCGACCGTGGTGACCGCGGTCATCGCGCCCGCGCACATGCGGTCGATCGCGTAGCCGGGCACGCTCTTGGGCAGCCCCGCCAGCACCGCCGCCGCCCGGCCGATGGTCAGGCCCTGGTCGCCGATCTGCGTGGTCGCGGCGATGGCGACCTCGTCCACTCGCTCGGGGGGCAGGTTGGGATTGCGCCGGACGAGCTCGCGGATGACGCGGACGACCAGGTCGTCGGCGCGGGTCTCCGCGTACAGCCCTTTCGGTCCTGATTTGCCGAAAGGCGTGCGCACGCCGTCGACGAACACGACGTCACGAGAGGAAGGCACGGATTCGCTCCTCGTTGATAGGGTTCCGTGCCTATGCTACTCGTCAGTAACTACTCCGCAGACGAGGGCGGCGGTCAGCAATGTGTAAACGACCACCGTGGCCGGCTCCCAGAGATGGGCGCGGGCCCCGACCAGGGCCGCGACCGCCACGGCCGCGCCCGTCCAGAGCGCCGCGCCCTCTCTCCGGCGCGCGCCTCGGCCGGGGTCCCACGGATCGCCAGGTGACCCGCCCGACCGCAGGACGCACGCCAGTGTCCCCAATGCGTCACGTGCCCACCAGAGGGCGAACAACACCCCGGCCGCGAGACTCATCAGCGCCAGCGCCTCGATGGCCCAGCCCAGGGAGTCGGCGAAGCCGTACAGGGCGGCCTCCCGGAACAGGCGCGGCGCCGTCCAGCCGAGCAGCAGCGTCACCGCCCAGCAGCAGGCCACGGCCAGCCTGCTGAGGGGGCGCACGCGGCCCGTGCGGGGCGCGGCGTACAGCTCGCGCTCTTTGCGGCGGACGCACCGGGCGTGGGTGCCCCAGACGTACTGGGTGATCGCCAGCGCGGGCACCGCGGCCGCGAAGACCACGAGCGACAGCACGGCCAGCGGCAGCGTCTGCTCCCTCGTCTGCGCCCGGTCGGCGAGCAGCTGGGCGGTGGCCAGCAGCGCGATCGAGGCGGAGAGCGCGACGAAGGCGCGGCGGCGGGCGGTCCTGGCCGTGGCCCGCAGCCCGGCCAGTTCCTGGGCGCCTGGAGGGGGCGCCATCTCGGTCAACAGCATGAATGTCATCATGGCGTCACTCTGCGTGGCGACGCCCTGGATTCGCGCGCTTTGGATGGAGCTCCTCGCCCGGCACACAACAGTGGCAGCACCGAGGATTGCCACTTTTATCTGCAAGGCGCGACAGTCCTGGAATCATCGGTAACTCGGTGAGCTACGCGCCGCCACCTGGCGGAACGCGTTTCTCTTGTGGGGTGGGTGAAGGGGGGCGCGTGAGTCAGAGTCCGGAACACGTGGTGGGTGCTTCGCCGCGGCGCAGGAGGCGGCGTGAGCGTGGCCCGCGAAAGCGGGTCTCCATGCTGGGGTGGGTCGGCATCGGGATGACGCTGGTGCTGGTGGTCGTCTCGGTCGGGGCGTACGCCTACTACCGGCGCATCGAGAGCGAGATCCCCCGCGAGCCCATCAACGTCGGGAGCCGCCCGCCGGACACCGGCGCGCTCAACGTCCTGCTCGTCGGCTCCGACTCCCGTCAGGGCGACAACAAGAAGTACGGCCCCAATCTCAAGGAGATCGGCGAGCGCACCGACACGATCATGCTGCTGCACATCTCCCCCAACCGGGACAAGGCCACCATGATCAGCTTTCCGCGCGACTCCATGGTCGCGATCCCGGAGTGCAAGAGCCGTACCGGCGCCGTGATCCCCGGCGGGCTGCGCCAGATCAACGCCGCCTTCAACGAGGGCGGCATCAACTGCACGATCAAGACCCTCGAGTCGCTCACGAACATCAGGATCGACCACTTCGTGAAGGTGGACTTCACCGGCTTCAAGGGCATCATCGACGCCATCGGCGGCATCGAGATCTGCCTGCCCAAGGCCGTCAACGACCCCAAGGCGAAGCTGGTGCTCAGCGCGGGCCGGCACGTCGTCAACGGCGAGCAGGCGCTGGGGTACGTGCGCACCCGCTACGCGCTGGGCGACGGCAGCGACCTGAGCAGGATCCAGCGCCAGCAGGTCTTCCTCACCAAGGTGCTGCAGGCGGTCACCGACGGCGGCCTGCTCACCGACCCGGGCAAGCTGAACTCCTTCCTGCTGGCCGCCACCAAGGCCGTCACCCTGGACGACCAGCTCACGCTCGACCGCATGGTGGAGATCGCCTTCAGCGTCAAGGGCCTGACGACCAAGGAGCTCAAGGGCATCACGGTGCCCACCGAGCCCTACCCGGCCGACAAGAACCGGGTCCAGTTCAGCCAGCCGGCCGCGCGCGACTTCTTCGAGAGCGTGCGCAACGACGTCGAGGTCACCGCCGCCCCCACGCCCGGCAAGTCCGCCGGGCCCAAGATCGAGAACAAGCAGGTGCGCGTCCAGGTGCTCAACGGCACGGGGGAGCAGGGCAAGGCGCTCAGGGTGGCCGACGAGCTGGCCGCCCAGGGGTTCGTGATCACGGAGGTCGGCAACGTCGCCACGACCCCGAAGACCGCCCTCCGGTATGCCAAGAAGGACGCCGCCGACGGGCCCGCCTACGGGGACGCGGTGGCGGTGCGGCTGTCGAAGGAGAAGAGGACGCCCGTGGCCGGCAAGGTCAGGCCGGTCACCACGCAGCCGTACAAGTCCAAGGCCGGCGTCGAGGTCCCCGGCGGGCCGATCGTCCAGCTCGTCATCGGGGCGGACTGGCCCGGCGTGCGCGTCGTGTCGGCGATCCCCGACTCGCTCAAGGACAAGGTCGTCGACTCCACCACCAACCCCTGCCTGTGATCCCTGACTGTGCCCCTTGACCGGCCGCCCGGACCTGGTTTTCGGGCGGCCGGTGGCGTCTCGTGGCGCGCGACCCCGGAGCGTGCCCGCGCGGGTGAATTCCGTGGTCAAAGGGGGTGTCGGAGGGCCGATCGGCTCACCAACAGCGTGCTCCCGATCTCCTAGAGTGACGAAAGTTACAGAGAGTGTTTTTAGGGAAACATGTGAAATTTCCGGACAAGTGATGGTCGGGTCTGTTAAGAAGGGCGCGGTCCGAATTCGTACTAGAGAGGTTCATCGTGGCGCGCGACGAGAACGACAGGCCTTATGAGGATGGGCAGGGGAGGTCGTTAAACCCGGAGCTGACGGGCGACGTGCTTTCCCCACGGTGGAGCACCGATGACACCGACGAGCAGCCCGCCATCCAGGTCGTCGGCAACGAGACCTACATCCTCCCCCTCGACAAGAGCGAGCCCCAGCTCATCGGGGGCCGTGACCTGCTCGACGACGGCCCGCACGATGTCCTCGGCGGTCAGAACGACCCGCTCGACGCGGGTCAGCGCGACGTGTACGGCGACCCGCTCGACGTGGGGGGCCAGCGTGACGCGTATGTGGCGGGCGACCCGCTCGACGGGAGCCAGCGTGACGTGTATGTGGCGGGCGACCCGCTCGACGGGAGCCACCGCGACGTGTACGGCGGCGCCAGCGGTCCCCATACCGTCCTGGACGCCAACGACCTGGGCGGGCCCAGCGGCCCCCACCGCGTCGACGATGACAACCCGTACCTCCCGCTCGACCGCAGCTACGACGCCGGGCTCGACGACGACCACGACGACGACAAGCCCAAGCGCGGCTTCCTCGGCTCGGGCTGGACGGAGGACTCGGACGACAAGCGCCCGGAGGACAGGCGCTCGGGCGGCCGTTCCGGCGGCGGCAGCGGCGAGGACGGCGAGGTGCGCCGGCGTACCAGGAAGCTGCTGGTGGTCGCGGCCGCGGTGGTGCTGGTCGGCGTGGGCGCCGGCTTCATGCTCACGGGCAACTCCTCCGACGACCCCTGCAAGGGCGGCCAGTGCGCCAGCGCGGGCGAGGTGACGCGCCCCTCGGAGACCGCGGCCCCCGAGGACACGACCTCGGAGGAGGAGGCTCCCGAGACCGAGGATACGGACACCCCGGAGCCGACCGACACCGAGACCGATACCCCGACGACGACCGCGCCCACTCGGGCGGCCCGGCCCACGCGCGAGCCTTCGGCCCGTCCGACGAACACGCGCATCGGCCAGCCGACGGCGAAGGCGAGCACCAGGCCCACCCGCGCCCCGCAGAACCAGACGAACGACACCGACGACAGCCCGAAGACGTCGAACGACACGGACAACACGGTGTCGACCAAGGCGCCGGAGTCGAAGTCCACCCAGGCTCCGTCCACGCAGGCGCCGCCGACCCAGGCGCCGGTGCCCACGCCCACCAAGGAGAGCAAGGGAATTCTGGACATCCTGTTCCCCTGGGCCTGAGACGTGCGAGGATGCGGATCCAGGTGCTGATCTGGCAGACTTGGAAACCGCTTTCCGGGGAGGTCTCGTGGTCACGCTTGAAGACGTCGCCAAGCAGGCGGGCGTCTCGCTCGCGACAGCCTCGCGGGTGCTCAACGGCAGCACCCGCCAGGTGGGCGCCACTTTGCGGGCGCGCGTCGAGCAGGCCGCGGACGAGCTGGGCTACCGCGCCAACATCGCCGCCCAGACGCTCGCCCGCGGGGCCAGCAACGTCATCGGCATCGTCGTCCACGACCTGACCGACCCCTACTTCGCGGCCCTGGCCGACGGGGCGATGCGGGCCGCCGCCACCGAGGGCCTGCTGGTCATGGTCGGCACCACGCATCGCGACCCCGAGCAGGAGATCGCCTACGTGGCGACGCTGCACGCCCAGCGCGTGCGGGCGGTGTTGCTGGTCGGCTCGCGCGTCGCCGACCCCGCCGTCACGGGGCGCCTGCGTGACGAGCTCGCCCGCTACCAGTCGGGCGGCGGCCGCGCCGCCTGCGTGGGCCAGGACCTCCTCGGCGTCGACACCGTCGCGCCCGCCAACAGGCAGGGCGCGGCCGAGCTGGCCCGCGCGCTGGCCGGGCTCGGGCACACGCGGTTCGCGGTGCTGGCCGGGCCGCCGCACCTGGTGACGGCGGCCGACCGGTGCGCCGGGTTCGCCGGGGCGCTGGAGGAGCTCGGGCTGCCCGCGCCGCACGTCATCCACGGGCCGTTCGACCGCGACGGCGGCTACGCGGCCGCCCAGCAGGTCAAGGACGCGACCTGCGTGTTCGCGGTCAACGACGTGATGGCGGTCGGAGCGCTCGCGGCCTACAGGGAGCGCGGGGTCCGGGTGCCGGAGGACGTCTCGGTCGCCGGGTTCGACGACATCGTGACCTTGCGGGACCACGTGCCCGCGCTGACGACCGTGCGGCTGCCCCTGACGGACATGGGCGCGCGGGCGCTGGAGCTCGCGCTGGGCGAGACGGAGGCGGTCGTGGTCGAGCAGGTCGCGGGCGAGGTCGTGCTGCGAGAGAGCGTACGGAGGATGGCGTGAGACTGGCCGTGAGCACCCTGGGCATGCCCGGTGAAGGGCTGGACAGGGCGATCGGGATCGCGGCCGGCGGTGGCTGCCAGGGCCTCGAGCTGCGCCTGCACCCGGACACCGGGGTCCACAAGGGCCTCGACGCCGCGGAGCGGCGCTCGGTGCGGGAACGGGTCGAGCGGGCGGGCCTGGAGATCGCGGCACTCGCCGGATATGTCAAGGTTTGTGGGCCTGGGCCGGACGAACCGGTCATCGAGCCGCTCCTCGCCGACCTCCGGCTCGCCGCCGACCTGGGCGCTCCCGCGGTGCGGGTGTTCCCGGGCGGCGACGATCCCGCCGTCGGCGCCCGCCGGCTCAAGGCGGTCTCCGGTACGGCCGCCGCGCTCGGTGTCCGCGTTCTCGTCGAGACGCACGACCACATGGCCACCGGTGCCGCCGTGGCCGGGCTGCTGGCCGAGGCGGGCTGTCCCGAGAGCAGCGGCGCGATCTGGGACCTGCTGCACCCGTGGCGCCACGGCGAGCCCCCGGCCGAAACGCTGGCCGCGCTGGGCCCGTACCTGTCCTACGTCCAGGTCAAGGACGCGGTCTCGGCCGAGGACACCACGCCGGTGCCCATGTGGACCGGATCGGTGCCGCTGGAGGAGTCGGGCGAGCTGCTGCGCGCGGCCGGTTATGACGGATGGGTGTCGCTGGAGTGGGAGCGCACCTGGTATCCGCAGGTCGCCCCGGTCGAGGAGATCCTCCCGGGCGCGGCTGACTGGGTGCGGCGTTTCGCCCTTTAGATACCTTTCGCCGCTTAGATAGGGGGATGCCCCTATCTAAGCGGAACAAGGTGCTGGTCGTCGGGATGGACGGCCTGCGGTTCGACCGCCTCCAGGCTCTGGGCGCGCCCGTGCTGGGCTCGCTCATGTCCTCCGGCGCGTACGGCACCAGCAAGCTCCCCTACGGCGAGGCGGGGACGCCGCGTACGGAGTCGCCCGGCCAGGTCGTCCCCAAGTCCCCCGAGCCGGGCGGGCGCGTCATCGCGTCGCGGACCGACTCGGGCCCCGGCTGGTCGTCGATCGCCACCGGCGTCTGGCCGGACAAGCACGGCGTGGTGGACAACGGCTTCGCCAGCCCCCGTTTCATGAAATATCCGGACTTCTTGACTCGGGCGAAGCATGCCCGGCCGGAGCTGAGCACCGCCGCGTTCTTCTCCTGGGCGGCGCTGGATGAGCACGGCGCGTTCAGCCCGGCCATCGATCACCGGTTCGTGCTGGACGGCTACGGGTTCGGCTCCTGGGCCGAGGCCGACAGGCGGATCGCCGAGGCCGCCGAGCGGCACCTGGCGGCGACCGACCCCGACGCCGTCTTCGTCTACCTGGGCGACACCGACGAGGTGGCCCACGACCTCGGCCCCCATTGCCCCGAGTACTTCGACGCGCTCCAGGCTCAGGACGCCTACCTGGGGCGGCTGCTCGACACGGTCCGGGGGCGCTCCTCGTACCGCGACGAGCGATGGACGGTGCTGATCACGACCGACCACGGGCACGTGGACGAGGGCGGCCACGGCGGGACGTCGGACGAGGAGCGCACGGTGTTCGTGATCGCGAACCGGCTGGAGGAGGACCTGGGCGGCCGCTCGCTCGGCGAGCCGCGGCTGGTCGACGTGGGGCCGACGGCGCTGGCCGTCCTGGGCGTCAGGCTCGATCCCGCCTGGGATCTGGACGGTGCGGATCTTTTCATCAACTGTTGAATTTCTGCCCCGGACGAGCCAGACTGAGTGACAGGACGCCGAACGTCAGGGGAGCAGACGATGAAGACGGCACTGGCCTTCTCCGAGATCGACGCCGGGATGCTCGCCGAGGTGGGTGGCAAGGCCGCGAACCTCGGCGAGCTGGCCCGGGCCGGCCTGCCCGTCCCGCCGGGATGGGTGCTGACCACGGAGGCGTACCGGCGGGTGGCGGAGGGCCTGGAGACGAGCGGCGACGGGCTCGCCGAGCGGGCCAGGCGGCACCTGCTGGAGGCGCCGGTGCCGGATGACGTGCGCGAGACGATCGTGACCTCCTACGCCGCTCTCGGCGACGACGTGCCCGTGGCGGTGCGCTCGTCCGCCACGGCCGAGGACCTGCCGTTCGCCAGCTTCGCCGGGCAGCAGGACACCTACCTCAACGTCGTCGGCGCCGAGGCGGTGGTGGAGGCCGTACGCCGCTGCTGGGCCTCGCTCTGGACCGACCGCGCGGTCCACTACCGCGAGTCCAACGGCATCGACCACGCCGCCGTCCGGCTCGCGGTGGTCGTGCAGGAGATGGTGGACGCGCGGGTGGCGGGCGTGATGTTCACCGCCAACCCGGTGACCGGGCGGCGGCGCGAGGCCGTCATCGACGCCAACCCCGGGCTCGGCGAGGCCGTCGTCTCCGGCGCCGTCAACCCCGACCGGTTCATCGTGCACGACGGCGAGATCCTCGAACGCCACGCCGGCGACAAGCGCCTGACCATCCGCTCCGTGCCCGGCGGCGGCACGGAACGCGTCGAGACCGCGCACGACGGTCTCTGCCTGACCGACGGCCAGGTGCGCGCGCTGGCCGAGCTGGGCGCCCGCGTCGAGGACCACTACGGCGCGCCCCAGGACACCGAGTGGGCCATCGACGAGGACGGCCGGCTCTGGCTCACCCAGGCCAGACCGATCACCACCCTCTACCCGCTGCCCGAGCAGACCAGGCCGGGCCTGCGGGTGTACTTCTCGGTCAACGTCGCACAGGGGGTCATGGGGCCGCTCACCCCGATGGGGCTGTCGGCGTTCCGGCTGATCTCCGCCGGAGCGGCGGGGCTGCCCGGCTACGGGCCGGCCGACCCGCTCGACGGCGCGCCGTTCATGTCCGTGTCGGGCCAGCGCATGTGGCTGGACCTGACCACGGCCGTACGCAGCCGCTTCGGCCGCGCGGTCCTGCCGCGCATGCTCGCGCTGGGCGAGGCGCGCACCGTCCCCGTCTTCGAGCGGCTGGCGCAGGACCCGAGTCTCTCGGTGGTGCACACGTCCCCCCGCCCGGTCCTGCGCGGCCTGCGCAGGTTCGCCCGCCGCATCCACGCCCCCTCCCGGATCCTCCTCGCCCTCACGCGGCCGAAGGAGGGCCTCGCGTACGCCGCCCGCCTCGGCGAGCAGCTGGACCGGCGCCTGCGGCTCCCCGAGCCGGCCACTCCCGCCCAGCGCCTGGACCACGCCGAAGGCCTGCTCGCCGCCGCCTTCCCGGCGATCCTGTCGATCATGCCCATGGTGCTCACCGGCTACGGCCTGTTCGCACTGGCCTCCAAGCTGTCCGGCGTGCCCATCGCCGACATGCAGGACGTCCTGCGCAGCGTCCCGCACAACCCGACCACGGAGATGGACCTGGAGCTGTGGCACCTGGCCACCCGCATCGAGCCGGAGCCGTTCAGGAAGGAGCCGGTGGCCGAGCTGGTCCGCCTCTTCGAGGCCGGGAAGCTCCCGCCGGTCGCCCAGCGCGAGATCACCGCGTTCCTGGACAAGTACGGTCACCGCGGCGTCGCCGAGATCGACCTGGGCGTGCCCCGCTGGTCGGAGGAGCCCGCGCACATCCTCGGCGTGCTGGCCAACTACCTGCGCATGGACGGCGTCGCCGACCTCGCGCCCTCCGCGCTGTTCGCCAAGGGGGCCGAGGCGGCGCGCTCCGCCATCGCCCACGTGGCCTCCGAGGCCGGCCGCAAGGGCCGCTGGCGGGCCGCGGTCGTGCGTTTCGGGCTCCGGCGGACCAGGGAGTTCGCGGGACTGCGCGAGCTGCCCAAGTTCTATCTGGTCAAGACCCTGGCCGGGGTGCGGCAGAGCATGCTCGCGGTCGGGGAGCACCTCGTGGGCCTCGGTGTCCTGGACTCGGCGCAGGACGTGTACTTCCTCGGCTTCGACGAGGCCAGGGCCGCCCTGGACGGGGGCGACCTGCGCGCGGTCGTGGCGGAGCGGCGGGAGACGTACGAGCGGGAGTCGCGCCGCAGGCACGTCCCGAGGATCCTGCTGTCCGACGGGACCGAGCCCGAGGCGCTCGCGATGGGTGCTGCGGACGGTGCTGCGGACGGCGCGCTGACGGGCACCGCCGCCTCGGCCGGCACCGTCACGGGCGTGGCCAGAGTGGTGCTCGACCCCGTCGGCGCGCACCTGGAGCCGGGCGAGATCCTGGTCTGCCCCTCGACCGATCCCGGCTGGACGCCGCTGTTCCTGACGGCGGGCGGGCTGGTGATGGAGATGGGCGGCGCGATGTCGCACGGCGCCGTGGTGGCCAGGGAGTACGGCATCCCGGCCGTCGTCGGCGTGCCCGACGCCACCCACCGCATCACCACGGGGCAGGAGATAGAGGTGAACGGCGCCGCGGGGACCGTGACGCCATTGTGACCGGCTGCGGCGCCACCTGCCGGTCAGGGAGGACCGAGGTAGCGCCGGGCGTCACCGTACGGGGAGCACCACGTCCTCGTAGCGGGCCTTCATCGTGGCCACCACCTCGTCAGGGTCGGCGGCCCAGACGTCGGCGTTGAAGATCTCCACCTCGACGTCACCCGCGTAACCGGCGTCCAGGACGGCCTGCGTGATCGGCCGGAAGTCGATCACGCCGTCGCCCATCATGCCCCGCCCGAGCAGGATGTCCTGCGGCAGCGGGTGCAGGTAGTCGCACACCTGATAGGAGGCGATCCTGCGGCCGGCCCGCGCGATGTCCTCGAACACCCTCGGGTCCCACCACACGTGGAACGTGTCGACCACCACGCCGACCTGCTCCTCCGGGTGGGCCAGGCTCAGGTCCAGCGCCTGGCCCAGGGTCGACAGGACGGCGCGGTCGGGGCAGTAGATCGGGTGCAGCGGCTCCAGGGCCAGCTTGACCCCGCGCTCCCCGGCGTACGGCGCCAGCTCCGCCAGCGCCTCCGCCACGCGCTCGCGCGCCCCGGCCACGTCCCGCGAGAACCCGCTCGGCGGCAGGGCCTCGCCCGGCTTCACCCCGGGCAGGCCGCCGACCACCATCACCAGGCAGGCCGCCGACAGCTCGGCCGCCTCGTCGATGGCCCGCCGGTTGTCGTCCAGCGCCTGCGCGAAGGCCCGCCGGCCCTCCTCGCCGGGCAGCCCGCCCGCCGTGAGGAAGCCGCCCCGGCACAGGGACGACACCCGCAGGCCGGCCTCGCGCACCAGCTTCACGCTCTCCGCGAGGCCCTGCTCGGCGACTTTCTCACGCCACAGCCCGACCGCCTCCAGGCCGTGCCGCACGCACCCGTCCACGGCCTCGGCCACGGACCACCGCCTGGTCGTCCACTGGTTCAGCGCCAAGCTCATAGCCCGTTCACCGCCAGCAGCGCCTTCATCCGGCCCACGGCCAGCTCCTGGTCGGACAGGAGCCCGGCCTGGTCGGCGAGGCGGAACACCTCCGCCAGGTGCCGCAGCGAGCGGGCCGACTGGGCGCCGTTCACCATGGCGAACGCGTCCTGGTGGCCGTTCAGCCAGGCCAGGAAGACGATGCCGGTTTTGTAGTTGTACGTCGGCGTCTCGAAGATCTTCCTGGACAGGGGGACGGTCGGGGCGAAGATCTCGTCGTAGCGGGCGAGCTGCCGGGCTGCCTCGTCCGCGTCCTGCGCCGCCCCGGCCGCGTCCAGGGCCTGGAGCGCCGCCGTCGCCGCCGGGGCGATGGCGTCGAAGATGCCCAGCAGCGCGTGCGAGCCCGACTTGATCAGCGAGGGATAGTTGAAGTCGTCCCCCGTGTACAGCCGGACGCCCTCGGGGAGCGCGGCGCGCAGCCCCACCTCGTGCTCCTCGTCCAGCAGCGACACCTTGACGCCGTCGACCATCGCGGCGTGCGCGTGGATCAGCTCCAGGAACGACTCGGTGGCCGCCGCCACGTCGCCCGAACCCCAGTAGCCGGCCAGCTGCGGGTCGAACATCTCGCCCAGCCAGTGCAGGATCACCGGCCGGTCCGCCAGGCCGAACAGCTTGCCGTACACCTGGTGGTAGTCCTGCGGACCCGACGCCACCCTGGCGAGCTGGCGGGAGGCCATGACGATCACCCCGGCGCCGGCCGACTGGACGGTCTCGATCTGCTCGGCGTACGCGGCGGTGATCGTGTTGAGGTCGGCGGCTTGGGGCGCGTGGTCGGTGCCCGCGCCGCAGGCGACCAGCGTCGCCGGGTCGCCGTACGAGCGGGCCTCGGCGGCGCTGCGCCGGATGAGCTCCTTGGTGGCCGCCCAGTCCAGGCCCATGTTGCGCTGGGCGGTGTCCATGGCGTCCGCGACGCGCAGGCCGTGCGACCACAGGTGGCGGCGGAAGCGCAGGGTCGCGTCCCAGTCCACGGCGGCGGGGGAGCCGGGCGTGTTGTCGCCGAGCGGGTCGGCCACCACGTGCGCCGCCGCGTACACGACGCGGCCGGCGGGCGGCCCGCCGGGCACCTCCCACGTGACGGGCTCGCGCAGGGTGTAGGCGCCGATCCCGGGCAGGTCGATCGTCGTCACAGCTGCGGCACCTCGATCCTGCGGCCCTCGGCGGACGAACGCAGGCCCAGCTCGGCGAGCTGCACGCCGCGGGCGCCGGAGGCGAAGTCGTTCGGGAAGGGCGCGTCCTCCAGCACGTGCTTGATGAACGCCTCCCACTGCACCTTGAACCCGTTGTCGAACTCGGCGTTGTCCGGCACCTCCTGCCAGCCGTCGCGGAAACGGGCGGTGGCGGGCAGGTCGGGGTTCCAGACGGGCTTGGGGGTGGCGGAGCGGTGCTGCACGCGGCAGTTGCGCAGGCCGGCCACGGCGCTGCCGTGCGTGCCGTCCACCTGGAACTCGACCAGCTCGTCGCGGTTCACGCGAACGGTCCAGGACGAGTTGATCTGCGCGACGATGCCGCCTTCGAGCTCGAAGATGCCGTACGCGGCGTCGTCCGCGGTGGCCTGGTAGGTGTTGCCCTGCTCGTCCACCCGGGCGGGGACGTGCGTCACGGCGCGGGCGTAGACGGACTGGACGCGGCCGAACAGGTTCTCCATCACGTAGTGCCAGTGCGGGAACATGTCGAGCACGATGCCGCCGCCGTCCTCGGCCCGGTAGTTCCACGACGGGCGCTGCGCCTCCTGCCAGTCGCCCTCGAACACCCAGTAGCCGAACTCCCCGCGCACCGACAGGATCCGGCCGAAGAAGCCGCCGTCGATCAGCCGCTTCAGCTTGAGCAGGCCGGGCAGGAAGAGCTTGTCCTGCACGACGCCGTTCTTGATCCCCTTGGCCGCGGCGGCCTCGGCGAGCGCCACGGCCTCCTGCGTCGACTCGGCGGTGGGCTTCTCGGCGTAGATGTGCTTACCTGCCTCGATGGCCTTCAAGACGGCCTTGACGCGGGCGCTGGTGACCTGGGCGTCGAAGTAGATCAGGTTGTCGTCGTCGGCGAGGGCGGAGTCGAGCTCCGTAGTGAAATCCGAAATCCCATGCTTTGCCGCGATATCTGCCAATTTATCGGCGTTTCGGCCGACAAGTACTGGCTTGATCTTCACCCTGCCGCCGTCCGAGAGCGTGACCCCGCCCTGCTCGTTGATGGCCAGGACGGAACGGACCAGGTGCTGACGGTAGCCCATCCGCCCGGTGACGCCGTTCATCACGACGCCGATGGTGCGCACGCTCATTGAGGATCCCTTCAGGACAAACATGGGGAAAGCGCTTTCCCGAACGGTACGGCCGCCCCACCAACCCCGTCAAGTAGCCCCAACCCCCACACACCCGAAAACCCACCCGTCGGGGCCCATCGGCGCACAGGGGACGCGCCCGGTGCCCGGCCCGTCGGTCGGGTGCGGTGTCCGGCTCGGCGTTCGAGGGCGACCCTTGGGTTGGCGTTCGGACGCCGTGCCCGGGTCGGCGTCCGGGTGTGGCGCGTGTGCCGGCGTCGTGGGCCGTTGGCGGGGACCTGCGCGGCACCGTCCCGCGGGATGCGCAACGCGCCCCCACCCTCCCGGGTTTGGGTGGGTGAGGGCGCGTTGGGAGTGAAGGGCGGGGTGCTAGAGGTCGCCGCGGGTTTCCAGGCGGGCCAGGGCCTTGGTGATGGGGTGGACCGTCAGGGAGAGCTGCCACTCGCGGGCTCCGAGCTCGCGCAGCCGCCCTGTCACCGTCTCCTCGGTGATCTCCTCCGGCGGCTCCCAGGTGAGCCGCCGCACCGCGTCCGGTTGCAGCAGGTTCTCGGTCGGCATGTGGTGCTGCTCGGCCAGTCCCGCCACCACCGCTCGCGCGGCGGCGAGGCGTTTGGCGGCGGCCGGGTCGCGGTCGGCCCAGCGGTTGGGCGGTGGCGGTCCGTCGCCCGGGGTGCTCGGCTGCGGGAGCTGGTTGTCCGGCAGTCCGCGGGCCCGGGTGACGGCGGCGAGCCAGTCGCTCATGTGGCGGCGTGCGCTACGCCCGGTGAATGCTGATATTTCGGTCAAGGCCTTCTTGGTGCGGGGTCCCTCCAGCGCGGCGGTGACGATGGCCGCGTCGGGCAACACCCGCCCGGGCGCCAGGTCGGCCTCCCGGGCGATCCTGTCGCGCATGGTCCACAACTCCCGCACGATCGCCAGCGCGCGTACGTTCCGGACCTTGTGGATGCCCGACGTACGCCGCCAGGGATCGGAGCGCGGCACGGGCGGCGGCGTGTTGAGCACGGCGGCGAACTCCTCGCGCGCCCACTCCAGCTTCCCGCTGTCCACCAGCTCCTGGTAGAGCACGTCACGGAGCTCGACCAGCACTTCCACGTCGAGGGCCGCGTACCGCAGCCAGTCTTCCGGCAGCGGCCTGGTGGACCAGTCGGCGGCCGAGTGTCCCTTCTCCAGCCGCAGCCCGAGCACGGTCTCGACCATCGTGCCGAGCCCCACCCGCTCGTAGCCGAGCAGCCGCCCCGCCAGCTCGGTGTCGAACATCTCCCGCGGCCTGAACCCCACCTCCAGGAGGCACGGCAGGTCCTGGGAGGCGGCGTGCAGCACGATTTCCGCGTCGGCCACGGCCGCGTCGAGCGCGGACAGGTCGGGGCAGGCGATCGGGTCGATCAACGCGGTGCCCGCCCCGGCCCGGCGCAGCTGTACGAGGTAGGCGCGGTTGCCGTAGCGATAGCCCGAGGCGCGTTCGGCGTCGACCGCCACGGGACCTTTGCCGGCCGCGAAACGCGAAACGATTTCAGTCAGCGCGTCGGCGTCCGCGATGACCGCTGGAATGCCCTCGCGCGGCTCCAGGAGCGGCACGACGGTACGTTCTTCTGTCACGAGTTCACCGACCTCATGACGCTGGTGCTGTCTTGACTGGTGCCCTCACTTCGTACGGTCACTCTCCGGATCATCACGGCGGCGGGGAAGGGCGGCCACGTCGGGCGGGAGCGGCGGGATCCCCGCCGCCAGGCACATCAGGTCGCACCAGGCGGCGACGTGGCCGGAGAGATCCTCCTGCGCGGGTGACCAGGACGCCCGCAGCTCGAGCTCGGTCGTGACCGGGTCTTCGGCTTTGTTGCCGAACCCCTCTGACACGGCTCTTGTCACGGTACCGCCAGCGGCGGAGTAGTCGGCTTGGTGGGCCTCCAGAGCCTCGGTCAGCCAGCTCCAGACGACCGGCCCGAGCAGCGGGTCGGAGGTGATCTCCGGCTCCATGTCGGCCCTGACGTAGGCCACCAGCCGGAACGGGCCTTCCCACCCGCGCTGGCCGTCAGGGTCGTAGAGCAGGATCAGCCTGCCCACCGCGAGCTCTTCGTCGTCGCGGTAGACCGACGCGCCGATGGCCGACGAGTAGGGGGCCAGCCGCTGCGGCGCGGGCAGCTCCTCCAGCTCGATCTCCGGCCTGACCTCGGTCAACCGCATGCTCTCCGCCGCGCGCGTGAACGCCGCGGGGGGAGGAGGCTGGTCACTGAGTGTCATAGCGGAAGCGTAGGTCGAAGTCGGACGGAAGGGGACCACTGGGGTGCTCATCCTTCGTGATCAAGCCGCTGCCGTAACCAGCTGGCGAACCTGTCGGACGGACTCGGCGGTGCCGATGATGATCGCGTGACCGCACTCGATGCAGGCCCACTCCGGGCAGTGGCCGGGCTCGTGCCCGTCGAGGCACGGCGGTTGCTCGAACAGCCGCTCACCGGCACAGGACAGGCAGCGCTCATTGCGGCGCTCTGGGGAAGTCCACAACGCGGTAGTCGCACGAGTCATCGAACCGGGGCCTTTCTTCGGGTCGTGGCTCCGACGTTGGCACGAGCCGCTGACATTTCCCCGCAACGCGCTCGGCGTGTCCCGAAAGTGGTCTCTGAATCGATGCCGCGCGGGGGGTTGGCGAACATTTGGCCCAGTCGAGACCGGCACTCTGGCCGGGCATGGGGTGTGTTCGACCCTCGTGCGATGCCGATGCCGAGCAGACCGGTAAACCTTCATCTGGCTATCTGATCATGACTTGGGGTGTTCGATCGATGTTTTTCCGACACCTCGCACCAGTGTCGGGACCGTCGCCCGGACGTGGCACCCTTGTGGGGTGAATCTCGCCGACTCAGCGTTCCTGCGTGCCTGCCACCGCCAGCCCGTCCCGCACACCCCGGTCTGGTACATGCGCCAGGCAGGGCGGTCGCTGCCGGAATACCTGAAGGTCCGCGAGGGCGTGCCGATGCTCACCGCCTGCGCGACGCCCGACCTGATCGTCGAGATCACCATGCAGCCCGTCCGCCGCTACGGCGTGGACGCGGCCATCTTCTTCAGCGACATCGTCGTCCCGCTCAAGGCCATCGGCGTCGATCTCGACATCAAGCCGGGCGTCGGCCCCGTCGTGGCCGACCCGATCCGCGACGCCGAGGGCGTCGAGGCGCTGCGCCCGCTGGAGCCGGACGACGTGCCGTACGTCACCGAGGCCATCCGCGCGCTGACCGGCGAGCTGGGCGGCACGCCACTGATCGGCTTCGCCGGGGCGCCGTTCACGCTCGGCTCCTACCTCATCGAGGGCGGCCCGTCCAAGAACCACGACCGCACCAAGGCCATGATGTACGGCGAGCCGCAGCTGTGGCACGCGCTCATGGAGCGGCTGTCCACGATCGTCCTGGAGCACCTGCGCATCCAGATCGCGGCCGGGGCCTCGGCGGTGCAGCTCTTCGACTCCTGGGTGGGGGCGGTGGCGCCGGCCGACTACCGCGAGTTCATCCTGCCGCACACCCGGCGGATCTTCGAGGGCGTGGCGGGCGTGCCGCGCATCCACTTCGGCGTCGGCACGGGCGAGCTGCTCGGCGTGCTCGGCGAGGCGGGGGCCGACGTGGTGGGCGTGGACTGGCGGGTGCCGCTCGACGAGGCGGCCCGCCGGGTCGGCCCCGGCCGGGCGCTCCAGGGCAACCTCGACCCGGCCGTGCTCCTGGCGCCGTGGGAGGTCGTCGAGCGCAAGGCCCGCGAGGTGCTGCGCCAGGGCCGGGCGGCGGAGGGCCACGTGTTCAACCTGGGGCACGGCGTGCTGCCCTCGACCGACCCCGACCAGCTCAAGCGCCTCACCGACCTGGTGCACGAGGCGAGCGTCACCGGCTGACGCCCGGCCGCAGACCCGAGGCCTGTCCCGCAACCGTGTGGGGCAGGCCTTTTCGCATGTCCATGGAAGGTTTCCCCGCGCGTCACTAGACTTGGATCATTCATTATCTTGTATGATTCGTGTTTATGAAGACCACCGCCGAGGAGCTGCGCGGTGTAGGCCTGAGGGTGACGGCCGCCCGCGTCGCGCTGCTCGAGACCGTCCGGGAGGGCGATCACCTCGATGTCGAGGCGATCGCCTCCGGGGTGCGCGACCGTGTCGGCCACGTCTCTCTCCAAGCCGTGTACGAGGCCCTGCACGCGCTCACCGCAGCGGGGCTCGTACGTCGTCTCGAACCGGCCGGCAGCCCGGCCCGGTTCGAGGGACGCATCGGCGACAACCACCACCACGTCGTGTGCCGCTCGTGCGGTGTCGTCGCCGACGTCGACTGCGCGGTGGGCGAGGTGCCCTGCCTGACCGCGTCCGACGCCCATGGCTTCACGATCGACGAGGCCGAGGTCATCTACTGGGGCCTGTGCCCCGACTGTTCCACCGCCAGCGGTTCCTGAGCATCCTGATCTAGTCCGGAAGGATTCCCATGTCCGAGAACCATGATGCAATCGTCACAGACGCGAAGGCGGAAGGTGGCGGTTGCCCGGTCGCGCACCAGCGCGCCCCACATCCGACTCAGGGCGGCGGAAACCGCCAGTGGTGGCCGGAGCGGCTCAACCTGAGGATCCTCGCCAAGAACCCCGCCGAGACCAACCCCCTCGGCCAGGAGTTCGACTACGCCGAGGCGTTCAAGAGCCTGGACCTGCCGGCCGTCAAGCGGGACATCGCGGAGGTGCTGACGACCTCGCAGGACTGGTGGCCGGCCGACTTCGGCCACTATGGCCCGTTCATCATCCGGATGGCCTGGCACAGCGCGGGCACGTACCGGATCAGTGACGGCCGCGGCGGCGCCGGGGCCGGGCAGCAGCGCTTCGCCCCGCTCAACAGCTGGCCCGACAACGGAAACCTCGACAAGGCCCGCCGCCTGCTCTGGCCGGTCAAGAAGAAGTACGGCCAGAAGCTCTCGTGGGCCGACCTCATGATCCTCGCCGGCAACGTCGCCCTGGAGTCGATGGGCTTCGAGACCTTCGGCTTCGCCGGCGGCCGCGCGGACGTCTGGGAGCCCGACGAGGACGTCTACTGGGGCCCCGAGACCACCTGGCTCGGCGACGAGCGCTACACCGGCGACCGCGAGCTGGAGAGCCCGCTGGGCGCGGTCCAGATGGGCCTCATCTACGTCAACCCCGAGGGCCCGAACGGTAACCCCGACCCGCTGGCCGCGGCCCGCGACATCCGTGAGACGTTCCGCCGGATGGCGATGAACGACGAGGAGACGGTCGCCCTGATCGCCGGCGGTCACACCTTCGGCAAGACCCACGGCGCCGGCCCGGCCGACAACGTCGGCGCCGACCCCGAGGCCGCCCCGATCGAGGCGCAGGGCTTCGGCTGGAAGAACAGCTTCGGCACCGGCAAGGGTGGCGACACGATCACCAGCGGTCTCGAGGGCATCTGGACCAACACCCCGATCACCTGGGACAACAGCTTCTTCGAGATCCTGTTCGGCTACGAGTGGGAGCTGTTCCAGAGCCCCGCCGGCGCCAACCAGTGGCGGCCGAAGGACGGCGCGGGCGCGGGCACCGTCCCCGACGCTCACGACGCGTCGAAGAGCCACGCTCCGACGATGCTGACCACCGACCTCTCGCTCCGGTTCGACCCGGTCTACGAGCAGATCTCGCGGCGCTTCCTGGAGAACCCCGCCGAGTTCGCGGACGCCTTCGCCCGCGCGTGGTTCAAGCTGACCCACCGCGACATGGGCCCGGTCGCGCGCTACCTCGGCCCGGAGGTCCCCTCCGAGACGCTGCTGTGGCAGGACCCGCTGCCCGCGGTGACGCACGAGCTCGTCGACGCCGACGACATCGCCGCCCTCAAGGGCCAGATCCTGGCCTCGGGCCTGACGGTGTCGCAGCTCGTCTCCACCGCGTGGGCGTCGGCCTCGTCCTTCCGCGGCAGCGACAAGCGCGGCGGCGCCAACGGCGCGCGCATCCGACTGCAGCCGCAGAGCGGGTGGGAGGTCAACGACCCCGACCGGCTGGCGACGGTGCTGGGCACCCTTGAGGGGATCCAGAAGGCGTTCAACGGAGCCCAGACCGGCGGCAAGCAGATCTCGCTCGCCGACGTGATCGTGCTGGCCGGCGCCGCGGGCGTCGAGAAGGCCGCCAAGGACGCCGGCTTCGACGTCCAGGTGCCCTTCACGCCGGGCCGCGTGGACGCCGCGCAGGAGCAGACCGACGTCGAGTCGTTCGCCGCGCTCGAGCCGGTCGCCGACGGGTTCCGCAACTACCTCGGGAAGGGCAACCGGCTGCCGGCCGAGTACCTGCTCATCGACCGGGCCAACCTGCTGACCCTGAGCGCTCCCGAGATGACGGTCCTCGTCGGTGGCCTGCGCGTCCTGGGCGCGAACTACCAGCAGTCGCAGCTCGGCGTCCTCACCGACACCCCGGGGGTGCTGACCAACGACTTCTTCGTCAACCTGCTCGACCTGGGCACGACGTGGACGGCGACGTCCGAGGACGCGAACACGTTCGAAGCCAAGGACGACGTCACCGGCGAGGTCAAGTGGACCGGCAGCCGGGCCGACCTCGTCTTCGGGTCCAACTCCGAGCTGCGCGCGGTCGCGGAGGTCTACGCGAGCGACGACGCGAAGGAGAAGTTCGTGAAGGACTTCGTCGCGGCGTGGGACAAGGTCATGAACCTCGACCGGTTCGACCTGGTCTGATGATCGACGTCCGGGTCGGCCCACGCCGGGCCGGCCCGGACGGCGTACCCGGTCTCGGGGCGGTCAGGCCGCCTCGGGGTCGGGGCCGGGGCCCGGCGGGGGCGTGGTGACGGGCGGGCGCCTGACGCGATTGCGCCGCGCCAGGTAGATCACCAGCACGATCAGCGGCAGCGAGGCGATCAGCCACGGCAGCAGCGCGCCGAGCACCGTCAGCGCGACCTTCGTGAACGACACCAGCGCCGCCCAGCCCGCCTTGAGCCCGCCCAGGAAGCCCGCGGGCTCCTCCTCGGGATCCTTGACCTCGGTGACCGGCCCGACCAGCCGGAGCGTCAGCGTGGCCATGGCGACCTGCGTGGCCAGCTCCTTCTGCTGCGCCTGCAGTGACTCCAGGTCCGCCTCGCGCGTGGAGATCTCCCGCTCCACCTGCAGCACCTGCCCGATCGTGTCGGCCTTCTTCAGCAGCGTGCGCAGCGAGTCCAGCGACTGCTGCGCCGACTTGAGCCGGCTGTTGACGTCGGCCATCTGCATGGTGACGTCCTGGGTGCCCTGGTTCATGGACAGCTGCTTGCCCAGGTCCTTGCCGAGCCGGGCGAGCACCTCGGCGTACTTGTCGGGCGGGACCTTGAACTCCAGCATGGCCGAGTCCTCGGTGTCGCTGGCCGAGCTGGTCTCCTCCTTGGACAGGTAGCCGCCCGCCGACGTCACGATCTGCTTGGCCTGCTGCACGGCGGTGGTGACCTGCTTGGCCCGCACGGTCATGCTGCCGGTGTAGATGACCTGGCGGTCCTGCTGGATGAGCTTGACGTTCGAGACCGGCCCGCCGTTGTCCTGGCGCTGGGGCCTCGGCTGCTTGCCGACGGCCTGCTCCTGGGCCGGTGACGCTGGGGCAACGGCCGGTGCGGCCGCCCCGCTGCCCGAGTCGCTGGTGAGGGCGTTCGTGCTGCTGCCGCCGCCGCAGCCGGCTAAAAGCAGGGCCGAGCAGGCGGTCGCGAGTGCGATTCCGTACCGGATTCTCCTCATGCCCATAAGACGGGCGCTGGATAGCCCCGGTTTGACGCGATGAATCACGTTAAGGTCACTGCGCTCACGGTCTCCACTCCGTGTAGACGGCTGGGTCGCTTCAAGCCGTTGCGTGTTTATGGCCTCCGCTCCGCGAAGGCGGCTCGGTCGCTTCAAGCCGTCGCCTTCCCTCGTCGCTCCGGTCGCTGCGCTCCCTACGCTCCTCAGTCCAGGCAACGGCGCTCCCTCGCACCCGGGGGGGTGGGCAGGGCGTTGAGGCGGTAGCGTCAGGAGGCGTGGAAGGGAATCGGGCCCACGTGGTCGTCATCGGCGGAGGGATCTCCGGTCTCGCCGCCGCGTGGTATCTCCGCCAGAGCGCGGGCGAGCGGGTCAAGGTGACCGTGCTGGAGGGCGCCTCGCGCATCGGCGGCAAGCTGTACGCCTCGGAGGTCGCCGGGGTGAGCGTGGACGCGGGCGCGGAGGCCATGCTGGCCAGGCGGCCCGAGGGCAAGGAGCTGGCCGGGGCGGTGGGGCTCGGCGACGACCTGGTCTTCCCCGGCAGTGCCGGCTCGGCCATCTACAGCAGGGGCACGCTGCGGCCGATGCCGAAGGGCCAGGTCATGGGGGTGCCCGCCGACCTGACCGAGCTGGCCAAGTCCGGCATCGTCTCGCCCGGCGGCCTGCTGCGCGTGCCGCTCGACCAGATCCTGCCGGCGACGCTCGTCCGCACCGACGTGTCCGTGGCCGCGTACATCCGGGCCAGGATGGGCGCCGAGGTCGTGGAACGGCTGGTCGAGCCGCTGCTCGGCGGCGTCTACGCGGGCCGTTCCGACATGCTGTCGCTGGAGGCCACGATGCCGCGCGTGGCGGCGGTGGCACGGTCCGAGCGCTCGCTGCTGACGGGGGCCAGGCAGCTCGTCGAGGAGGCGCCGAAGGACGCGGGGCCGGTCTTCACGACGCTCAAGAACGGCGTCGGCAGCCTGGCGGAGACGGTCGCCAAGGCGTCGGGCGCGGACATCAGGACCGGCGTCACCGTACGCGAGCTGCGCAGGACCGGCGACGGCTGGCAACTCGTCACCGGCCCGGTCCCGAGGCCCGAGGTCATCGAGGCGGACGCGGTGATCGTGGCCACGCCGGGGCCCGCGGCCTCCCGGCTGCTCAAGGCCGAGGTGCCCAAGGCGGCGAGCGAGCTGGCCAGGATCGAGTACGCCAGCATGGCCATCGTCACGCTCGCCTACCCGATCGACGCCTTCCCCGAGCCGCCCACCTCCAGCGGCTACCTGGTGCCGCCCGTGGAGCGGCGGCCGGTCAAGGCGGTGACGTTCAGCTCGGTCAAGTGGCCGCACCTGGCGAAGGACATGGTGATCCTGCGCTGCTCGATCGGCAGGGTCGGCGAGGAGCACCTGCTCCAGCGCGACGACACCGAGCTGGTGTCGCTGGCCGCCGCCGAGATGGCCGACGTGATGGGCACGAGCGGGCTGCCGCTGGACACCAGGGTCACGCGCTGGGGCGGCGCGCTGCCGCAGTACAACGTGGGTCACCTCGACCGGGTGGCCAGGGTGCGCGCGGCGGTGGCCGTAGAGCCCGGGCTGGCCGTCTGCGGCGCCGCGTACGACGGGATCGGCATCCCGGCCTGCATCGGCACGGCGCGTACGGCCTCGGCCCGGATTCTGGACCACCTGTCCCTGAGAGGACAATGGACGCCATGACAGAGGCAGCCCCGCGGCCCAAGGCCCGCGATCTCAACCAGGTGATCCGTTACACGATGTGGTCGGTCTTCCAGGTGACCGAGCCGTGTCCCGTCGAGCGCGACGGCCTGGCGGGTGAGGTGGAGGAGCTGCTGGACCAGGCCGCCGGCAAGGACGTCGTGACCAGGGGGGTCTACGACGTGGCCGGGCTGCGGGCCGACGCCGACTTCATGTTCTGGTGGCACGCGCCCACCCCCGAGGACCTGCAGGACGTCTACTCCAGGTTCCGGCGCACCGAGCTGGGCCGCCACAGCAGGCCCGTCTGGTCGGCCATGGCGCTGCACCGGCCGGCCGAGTTCAACAAGTCGCACATTCCGGCCTTCCTCGCGGAGGAGGAGCCGCGGGCCTACGTGAGCGTCTATCCGTTCGTGCGGTCGTACGAGTGGTATCTGCTCGAGGACTCCGAGCGCCGGGCCATGCTCGCCGAGCACGGGAGGATGGCGCGCGACTATCCCGACGTGCGGGCCAACACGGTGGCGTGCTTCTCGCTCAACGACTACGAGTGGATGCTGGCGTTCGAGGCCGACGAGCTGCACAGGATCGTCGACCTGATGCGTACGCTGCGGGGTGCGAAGGCCCGCCGCCACACGCGGGTGGAGATCCCGTTCTACACGGGGGCCCGCAAGCCGGTGCGGGAGCTGGTGGCAGCCCTGCCTTAGCGCCGGTCGGCGCGACACTCCCTCAGCGGATGGCGCGGCACTCCTCTAGCGGTCAGTGCGGCACTCTCCGGTCGGCCTCGTGCCGCGCTCTCAGGGTGTGGTGGTCGCGGTGCGGTAGAACCCCGCTGCGGTGACGGTGGCGGAGACGCCGAGCTCGGAGGCGACCGCGGTGATCGCGGTGGCGCCGACCGCGATCTCGCACGACGGCCTGCGCCGCGGGGTCGTCCGGGGATGTGAGTGGGGGTCGACGGTCACGCCTACGGTGGGGATCCGGAAGTGGTCGCCGACCCAGGCCGGCACCTGCGGCGGGCATCAGTACATGGCCATCCCGCCGTTGACCGCGGCCGTGGTGCCGGTCATGAAGGCGTTGTCCTCGGCGGCGTAGAAGGCGACCGCTTGGGCGACGTCGTCCGGGTGTGCCAGGCGGCCCAGCGGGGTGGCGGCCACCTGCCGCTGCTTGAGCTCATCGTCGAGCACGTTCGACGTGCGGGTGCCCGAAACCGGGCCGGGCTCGACGACGTTGACCGTGATGCCCCGCGGGCCCAGTTCCTGGGCGAGGTACCGGGCGAACTGCGCCAGTGCCGCCTTGGCCGTGCCCAGCGCGATCATGCCCTCCCGGGGCCGGCGGCTGAGACCGGTACCGAGGTAGATGATGCGTCCCCAGCCCTGTTCGGTCATGGCGGGCAGGACGGCTTTGGTGACCGTGAACGCCGCACGCATCTCGTCGTCGAGCTTGCCGCCCAGCTCCTCCCACGTCATGTCGTGGAACGGCTTGACCACATAGGGGGTGAGCGCGTTGTGCACGAGCACGTCGATGCCGCCCCACGCCGCCTGGACCTGCTGGACCATGCGCCCGACCGCCGTCGCCTCCCGTACGTCGGCCTGCGCGGCCATGGCCTGGCCGCCGACGGCCTCGATGCCGGCCACGACCTCCTCGGCCGCCCTGGCGCTGCGGAGGTAGTTGACCACCACGCGCATCCCTCGCGCGGCCAGAAGGTGTGCGGTGGCCGTACCGATTCCGCTGCTGGCCCCCGTCACCAACGCCACCCTGCCGGTTGCCTCAGTCACGGGCCCACCTCCTGCTTCTCCGGGGTGGAACGATCCATCGTCCCCCGCTCTCCTTCGCTGCCCCGGGGGCCGTCCGGATAACGGCAGAAAGATCGAGGCCGAAGTTGGCGATCCGGGCGACTTGATCTATCCGCTTTGTCACAATCAGGGAAATCCTCCGTTTGTACGGGCAGCTTGCGGTGGCACGTTCCAAGACGCGCTCAGGGCGGCGTTCAGGGGCGTTCTGTGGCGGCGTTCCACGGAGGCGGGGAGGGCGGGGTGATGGGTGGATCGGGAAAACGCGGGAGCCGGCGGCGCGGGGGCGGCCGTCATGTGGCGACGCGCTCGCGGCGCGCGCGGCGGCGCGGGCTGGGCCGGCGTTGGGCCGTCGGCGCGGTCGGGGCCGTGACGCTGGCCGGCGGCGTGGTCGCGGTGCTCGGCGCGAACGGGACCTTCGGCGGGGCGCTGACCGCCGCCTCGTCCCAGCAGGCGCGACCGGTGCCGCAGGCTCGGGCCGAGCCGGAGAACGGTTCGGCGGCGCTGCCCGGCAAGGGCGGCGGCACCACCAGCGCGGGGGTGGGCGCGGAGGCCAAGGCGCGTGAGCTGCCGAAGTCCGAGCCGCAGTCCCAGGCCGCTCCAGGCTCTTCGAGTACGGTCGCGCCAGCTTCTCCTGGTCCGGTCGAGCAGGGGTTGGTAGCGGGCACCACCGACGCGGAGGACCTGCTGGCGGAGGGTCCCGACCCCGGCGAGGCGGAGGGGTACAGGGCGAACGGCCCGTCGCGGCACACCGATCAGCAGGCGGCCGAGTATTTCCGTACGCACTGGGGCCCGGACGACAAGGCGCTGAAACGCCTGAAGGACGTCCGCACGGTCGGCGGATATTTGCGCATTTATACGGATTTACCGGAAACGGCGGGGAACTCGTCCCAAGCGATCACGCTGTGCGAGCGCGGTCTCGCCTACCTGCGCGCGCGAGGGGTGGCCAATCCGGTCGTGTTCGTCCAGGCCGAGTTCGGCGAGAACGGGAATCCCGTGCTCGCCAACATCCTCGGCCCCTCCGACAGCAGCTGTCGCGTCACTCACCCCGAACCTGACTAACGGACCCGGACGCGGGTCTTGGCGCACACGTCACACCGTTGCGTCACGACCCGGCCGATGGTCTCAATCGTCACCCAGCGATGGCGCAGATGGACAAAGCGCACGCAAAACTCCTACCCGAGGCAGGTGATCGGTACGCGCTGTCGCTGGCCGATCACCCCTTGGGTTCAAGCCTAAGGGAGATCGAGTTGATGCAGTAACGGTCGTCGGTCGGAGTGGGATATCCCTCGCCGTGGAACACGTGCCCGAGATGCGAGTCGCACCGCGCGCACCGCACCTCCGTACGCACCATTCCATGGCTGCGGTCCTCGATCAGCCGGACCGCGTCGGAGTCGCCCGGCGCGAAGAAACTCGGCCACCCGCAGTGCGACTCGAACTTCGTGTCCGACCGGAACAGCTCCGCCCCGCAGGCGCGGCACGAGTAGACGCCCTCCGTCTTGGTGTCGACGTATTCGCCCGTGAACGGGCGCTCGGTCCCTGCCTCCCTGAGGACGTGGAACTCCTCAGGCGAGAGCTGGACCCGCCACTCGGCCTCGCTCTTGACCACCTTCTCCATGCGTCCAGCGTACGAGATCGGAAGCGATGAGAGATCAGGCAAAAAGAGATCTTCGCAGGCTGAAGCATCTGTTCTGGGGTGAATTCGCGTCTTTGTAGGCAAGGGGGTGTCATCGCCTCCTGTCAGGGGTGAGATCATCCGCAGATCCCGCCAGGCGGCACAGCCCACGCCCGTGCTGGAGCCGCTGGGGATCGTCACGGCCGGCCGGGTGGCGCGCCAGCGCCCGGAACGGCGGCGGGTGATCTAGCGGCCCGTCCCGTCGAGCCCTCGGTCCCGCCACCGAGGCGGCTCCGGGACGGGCCCACCTCGTCCCCCGGCCTGCGACGGCTTGAAGCGACCGAGCCCGCCTCTGCGGAGCGGAGGCCATGAACAGGTGAGGGAGCGCCGTTGCCTGGACTGAGGAGCGCAGGGAGCGTAGCGACTGGAGTGACGAGGGAAGGCGACGGCTTGAAGCGACCGAGCCCGCCTCTGCGGAGCGGAGGCCATGAGTAGAGAGATAGGTTCGGTGCATGGCATCGCCGTACATCGAGCTTCAGGTGGGGGAGCGGACCGTCAAGGTCACCAACCCCGACAAGGTCTACTTCCCTGAGATCGGCGCCACCAAGCGGGAGCTGGTCGAGTATTACGTGAGTGTCGGCGAGGGCGCCCTGCGCGCGCTCAAGGACCGGCCCACCAACCTCAAGCGCCACCCCGACGGCGTCCAAACCGAGGCGATCTATCAGAAGCGGATGCCGCCCAAACACCCCGACTGGCTCCAGTCGGTGACGGTGCGGTTCCCGAGCGGTCGTACGGCGCAGTCGCTGCGCGTCACCGAGGTGGCGGCCATCGCCTACTCCGCGAACCTCGGCACGATCGACTTCCACCCCTGGCAGGTGCGGGCCTCCGACGTCGAGCACCCCGACGAGCTGCGCGTCGACCTGGACCCGCAGCCGGGCCTCGACTTCGACGCCGCCCGCAAGGCTGCGCTGCTCACCAGGGAGGTGCTGGAGGAGCTGGGGATGACCGGGTTCGTGAAGACGTCGGGCAACCGTGGCGTGCACATCGCCGTGCGCATCGAGCCGCGCTGGGACTTCATCCAGGTACGCCACGCCGGCATCGCCCTGGCCAGGGCCGTCGAGGACCGGGACCCGGGGCTGGTGACCACGGCGTGGTGGAAGGAGGAGCGCGGGGAGCGGGTGTTCATCGACTTCAACCAGAACGCCCGGGACCGTACGGTCGCCAGCGCCTACTCCGTCAGGGCCCAGCCGCACGCCCCCGTCTCGACCCCGCTGACCTGGGACGAGCTGGTCGACGCCGACCCGCGTGACTTCGACATCCGTACGGTGCCGGCCCGGTTCGCCGAGGTGGGCGACGTGCACGCGGCCATCGACGACGTGGCGCACTCGATCGAGCCGCTGCTGGAGCTGTACGGCAAGGACGACCGGGGCGACATGCCGTACCCGCCCAACTACCCGAAGATGCCGGGCGAGCCCATGCGCGTCCAGCCGAGCCGGGCCCGGAACGCCGACTAGCTAGCGGACGAGGTGGTGCGGGGCGAGTTCGCGGATCTCGCCCCGCCGCATGTAGACCACCCGGTCGGCCAGGCCGTTCTGCTCGATGTGGTGGCGGAAGTCGTCCAGCGGCGAGCTGAAGGCGGCGTAGTCGTCGTAGTGCACCGGTACGACCGCGTGCGGGTTCATGAGGTCGCACCACGACGCGCCCTGCTCGCCGTCCATCGTGACGAGCAGGAGGCCGAGCAGCCGGGTGCCGCCCAGGTGCACGATGGCCAGGTCGATGTCGGGGAAGCGGCGCGGGATCGCGTCCAGCCGGCGATCGAGCAGCGTGTCGCCGCTGACGTGCACGGTCAGCTCCACCCGTTCGTCCAGGTTGCGGAACTCCAGCATCGTGCCGATCACGGGCGGCAGCAGCGCCTCGGCCAGGCCGGGCGCGTGCTTGGCGGGCAGCGCGGTGATCGTTACCGTGCCGTGCGGGCCGCGTAGCTCGTGCGTGTTCCACTCCTCCAGCCCCACGCTGCGGCGGAAGCCCTGGAGGCGGAGTTTGCGGGCCGCCGTGGTCGTCGTGACGATCACCGTGTCCTTGTCCAGCTTCCTGCGGGCGACCCGGTCCCAGTGGTCACCGTGCAGGTGCGACAGCACCACCCCGTCGAGCGCTGGGAGCTCCTCGATCTCCACTGCCGGGTCGGTGAGGCGGCGTGAGGACAGGCCGTAGCCCAGGTACGCCCGCTGGCCCCGGTGCAGGAAGTTGGGATCGGTCAGCAGCGTGAGGCCGTTGTAGCGGATCAGTGTGGTCGCGTTGCCGATGAACTGCAGGCTGCCTTTCACTTCGGCTCACCCCGGGTACGGCGAGCGCTGGTCGGGAGGCACGCCCCCGCCCTTGCCGCCCCCTTTGTTGCCCTTGTCCGTGGCGTGCGGATGGTCGGCGCGCCGGGCGCCGCGCTGCTTCTCGGGAACGAGGTGGGCGGACTTGAACTCGGTGGGCGATTTGCCTGATCTGCGAATCTCGGGCTGCTGTGGATTGCTCATGGCATTTGTCCCCCTTTATGCGGTTATTTCCTGCCACATTGGGACGTGCTTAAACCCTCCGTGTCTGGCTGATTTCACTTCGGTCACATTACTTGACTCGTTATCTAATAGTTCGCAAGGCTCTCTTGTGTATCGGGGGCGACAACCGATTCCTGGAGCCTTGTCTCATGGCAAAAGCGCGACATCTCGCGGCGCTGGTGGCCGTCTTCGCAGTAGGAGGAGTGGGCCTGGCGGGCCCGTCCTACGCCTCCGCCCGCAGCGGTCCCGACCTGCCGGTCGACCTGCCGGTCGATCTGCCCACCTGCCTCCTTCCGCTGCCGCTGCTCTGCGACGAGCAGCCCGAACCCGAGCCCGAGGAGCCGAGCCCGCCGCCCTCCGCCGAGCCTGGTCCCGGCGACTCCTGGCCGGGTCCGGAGGAGTCCGCGCGGCCGTGGCGTCCTGCGGGCGAGGAAGAGCACCGGGTGCCGAGGGGGCACCCGGAGACCGGTGGCGGCGGGCTCGCCCCGGACGACCCGATGTGGCCGTTCGCGCTGGGCGGGGTGACGCTGCTGACGGGCGCCGGCCTGGCCGGGTTCGCGGTACGGCGCCGCAGGGGTGTCGCCTAGCTTGGCCGCAGCACAAACCCCGGACCGGGACCCAACCACGCACCGGGAAGCAACCGAACGTCGGGATTTAACTGCGCGTCGGAGCCCCACCGGGCGTCGGGATCCAGCCGCGCATCAGGACCCAGCCGAACGTCGGAATCCAGCCGGGCGTCCGAGCCCAGCCGCGCGTCGGGGTCCCGCCGCACGCCAGGATCCAGCCGAGCGTCGGAGCCCCACCGGGCGTCGGGATCCAGCCGGGCGCCCGGGCCCGGCTGCGCGTCGGGGCCCGGCTGAGGGCCCGGCGTCGCGTAGGGGGCGGTCGTGGGTCGGTGGCTGCTATGAGTCATGAGGCGCGTATGGGCCGGGAGTCTGGTGAGGGGCGGGAGTTGGGTGGTGGCCGAAGGTCCGGGCAGCGAATGATGCTGGTCGTGGCCGGTGCGGTGTCGTTGGCCGGGGCGTTGCTGATCGGGCTCGGGCTGAGCGGCATCGTCGGTGACGAGCAGCCCGCGCCGGAGCCCGTCTCCGCCACGCGACGCGGGCCCGTCGAGGGCGCGGCCCCCGTCACCGGCCTGCCGCTCGGCAAGGTGGCCGCTCCCATGCGGGCGGCCAAGCCGACCGCCGTCTACATCCCGTCCATCGGGGTGGCCGCCCGGCTCATGGAACTGGGCCTGGACGCCGAGGGCGCCATCGAGAACCCGCCGTTCGACCCCCCGGACCTGGCCGGCTGGTACCGCTACGGCCCCGTGCCCGGCCAGCGCGGCGCCGCCGTGATCACCGGCCACCTGGACACCAGGTCCGGCCCCGCCGTCTTCGCCAACCTCAAGAACGTCAAGCGCGGCGACCAGGTGCAGGTGCTGCGTGCCGACCGCTCGGTGGCCGTGTTCGTCGTCGACAGGATCGAGCACACGCCGAAGCGCAGCTTCCCCGTCAAGAAGGTGTACGGCAAGCTCACCTATCCCGGGTTGCGGCTGGTGACCTGCGGCGGGACGTTCGACCGGCAGGCGCACAGCTACCTGGACAACACGATCGTGTACGCGCACCTGGCGGCGCCGTACTACCCGAAGAGCTGATCACGGGTCGCGCGGCAGGCCGAGGGCGCGTTCGGCGATGATGTTGAGCTGCACCTCCGTGGTGCCGCCGCCGATCGTGAACGCCCGCGTCGCGAGGATCATGCGATTCCAGTGATGGTTCGCCGGGACCAGCGACCAGCAGAACTCCGAGACCGCCTGAGCGTGTCGCATGCCGAGCAGCTTCCGCACGCTGGAGGCGATCGCGGCATCGGCCCCGGCCCGGTCTGCGGCGCCCGACCCGGCCCGTCCCGAGCCGCCCGAGCCGGGCTGCCGAAAGCCAGCCGAGCCGGGCTGTCCTGAGCCGCTCGAGTTGTCGGCGGAGAGCCCAGAGCCGGAGAGCCCAGAGCCGGAGAGCCCGGAGCCGGAGAGCCCGGAGCCGGAGAGCCCGGAGCCGGACAGCCCGGAGCCGGACAGCTTTGAGAGTGTCGCGCGCAGGCCGAGCGCTGAGATGGCCTGGCCTTCGGCCCACAGCCGACCGGCCTGCTCGCGTTGCGACTGCCGCAGCGGGGGCAGTTTCGCGATCAGCTCGGCCATGTCGGTGTGCTGGGAGCCGGGGCCCCAGGAGTCGCCGAGCGCGACGCGTTCGTGGGAGAGCGTGTCGCGGGCCACCCGCCAGCCCTCGTCCACCGCGCCGACGACCAGGTCGTCCGGTACGAAGACGTCGTCGAGGAAGACCTCGTTGAACACCTCGTCCCCGTTGATCTCCTTGAGCGGCCTGACGGTGACCCCCTGGGATGCCATGTCCACCAGGAAGTACGTGATCCCGTTATGTTTCGCTTTTTCGGGAGAAGTCCGGGCGAGGCAGATGCCCCAGTGGGCGTACTGTGCCAGGGACGTCCAGATCTTCTGACCCGTCAGCGACCAGCCGCCCTCCACCCTCGTCGCCTTCGTCGCCAGCCCGGCCAGGTCGGACCCGGCGCCGGGCTCGCTGAACAGCTGGCACCACACGATCTCCCCGGTGAACGTCTTCGGCAGGAACCGCTCCTGCTGCTCCCGCGTGCCGTACCGGACGATGGAGGGGACGGCCCAGGCCGCGATGCCCAGGTTCGGCCGTCTGAGGTCGCGGAACTCCTGGTGGATGATCACCTGCTCCAGCGGCGAGGCGTCCCTGCCCCATGGCCTGGGCAGGAACGGCATGATCCACCCCTCCCTCGCGAACCTGCCCAGCCGGGCCAGTGGCTCCTCGGCCCGCAGCGACTCGGCCTCCGCCCTGATGGCGTCCCTGACGGCGGCCGCCTCCTCGGGGAGATCCGGCTCCATCGCCCGCCGCACGCCGGCCACCGCCAGCCCGGCCACCTCTTCGGCCCACGGTCCCGGGTCGCCGGTCAGCATGCGGTCGGACAGGGCCCGGCGGTAGTAGCGGTGCGCGTCGTGCTCGAAGGTGTAGCCGATGCCGCCGAGCACCTGGATCGCGTCCGCCGCACACCGCACGGCCGCCTCGGTCCCCAGCACCCCGGCCACCGCCACCGCCAGCCTGGCCTCCTCCCCGAGCCCACCTCCGGCGGCATCCTCCGCCGCTGCCGGCCCGACTTCACCCTCGACGAGCCCACCTCTGGTGACGTCCTCCGCCACGGCCTCCCGCAAGGCGGTGTCCAGGGCTCTGGCGGCGTCCCATACGGCGGCGCGCGCCTGTTCGAGCGTCACGAGCGCGGCGGCCACCCGGTGCTTGACCCCTTGGAACTGCCCGATCGGCCGCCCGAACTGCTCGCGCACCTTGGCGTAATCGGCCGCCGTCCGCACGGCCCACGCCGCCACGCCGCACGCGTCCGCCCCGAGCAGTACGGCGGCGAGCTCCCGTACCGGCACCTGGCCGAGGATCCGGTCGGTGGGTACGGTGCGCGCGGTGACGGAGCAGAGCGCCCGGTCGAGGTCGACGCCGTCGGCGGGCTCGGCGACGACGTCGGCACGGTCGAGCACCGCCCACCCCCGGCCGTCCACCGGCACGAGGAAGAGGTCGGCCTCCGGCGACCCCAACGCGAGGACACGGGCCGGATAGCCCCTCTCGACATCGCCTCCCTCGACATCGCCTCCCTCGACTGGGAACGCGACGGCGGCGGTCATGGACCCGTCGGCGAGCCCAGAGATCAGCGACGCGATGGTCACGGAAAAACGGCCGGTCCCGGCCCGGACGACCGTGGCGCCTCCGGCTGGGCGGCCCGTCCCCGGCTGGGCGAACGCGGCACCGCCGGCCGGACGGTCCGTTTCCTGCTGGGCGGGCGCGATCGGGCGGCCGGTCCCGGCCCGGACGACTGTGGCGCCTCCGGATGGGCGCTCCGTCCCCGGTTGAGGGGATGCGGTCGGGTGGTCCGTCTCCGGCTGGGCGCCTATGGCGTCCCCGGCCGGGTGGGGCGTTTCGGGCCAGGTGAGGGCGGCCGAGGTCAGGACGGTCGGCAGGTACGTCCCCGGGACCCGCCGCTCACCCAGCGCCTCCAGCGCCACGCACAACTCCAGCAGCCCGTACCCCTGCCCGCCGCACTCCTCCGGCAGGTGCAGCCCCAGAATCCCCTGCCCCGCCAGAGCCGCGTGCTCGGTCGTACGCGTGACGAGCCCCCGCACGGAGGCGGCCAGCGCCTGGTGTTCCTCGGTGGTCCCAATGCCCATATGTCCGAACCTAGAAGGATATTCGGTCGATGGCCAGGAAAACCATTGGCGGCCACCGCACTCGCCCGGTTAGCCTCCCTGATGTCCTGACGATGGAGCTCATGATCTGGGGAGGGGTGGATTAATGCCTGGCACCGCGCCTTGCGCGCCTCGTCGTGCCGTGGGCGGATCCTGCCTCTGAAACACCACCTCTGACAGGCCCGGACCGCCTGCCGTACCAGCATGCCCGCGTACGCCGCGAGGCTCGCTCGGCGCTCTCTTGCTGCCTTTTCGACAAAGTCATTCCGGCAAGGAGTACCCAGGTTGTCCATCAAAATCGTGAATACCGACACCTTCCAGTGCGTGCGCTGCGGCCTGACCGTGACCGCGACCGCTCCGGACGGCACCCGCCGCAACCACTGTCCGAGCTGCCTGCACTCGCAGCACGTGCTCGACCGTGCGGAAGGCGGCCCCTCGGAGTGCAGGGCGCGGATGATCCCGATCTCGATCGCGGTCCTGCGCACCGGCGACTGGATGCTCATCCATCGCTGCACCCGGTGCGGCGAGCTGACGTCCAACCCCATCTGCGGGGACGACAACCAGCTCATCCTCATGCGCATGGCCGTACGGCCGCTGGCGCAGCCGCCGTTCCCGCTCGAGTCGTTCGGCGGTCTGTGACATGCCCAGGAGGAACCCGGCCCGGGGGCGGGCCCAGCGACGCAAGAAGGCGCATCACCCGGACGCGTTCCGCTGCGTCTCCTGCAGGCTGGACGTCCCGATGATCGCGCCGGGCACCGCCCACCGCAACCACTGCCCGCACTGCCTGACGAGCCTCCACGTCGACCATCGCATCCCGGGAGACCGCCGCGCGGCCTGCCGGGGCAGGATGGCGGCGCTGAGCATCACCGTCCGGACGGACGGGGAGTGGCTGATCATCCACCACTGCCAGTCCTGCGACGAGCTCAGCGCCAACCGCATCGCGGGCGACGACAACGCGCTGGCCCTGCTCCGCATCGCCATGCGCCCCCTGTCCGCGCCCCGCCTCCCCTTGCCCGCCTGGGCGGGGTAGGGCCCAGGCGCCCGTCCGGGTGGCTCCGGACGGGCGTCGGGGTCAGCGGAGCCGGCCGTCCTGGTGGAGGTCGTCGAAGATGATCTGGTCCACGGGCGCCACGCGGTCGCGGTCGGCGTAGGTGAGCCAGACGACCTCCTCGATCTCGCTGCTGGGCGTCGGCGTCCCCTGGTGGTCGGCGGTGTAGCAGGTCATCTTCACGATCACGCCGTCGCCGTGGCCGTCCGCCTGGGCCTGGTACGTGCCCAGGTGAACGGCGGTGGCGGGGACGATGGCGACCGACAGCTCCTCGTCGATCTCGCGGACGAGGGTGTCGAGGTCGCTCTCGCCGGGTTCGCGCTTGCCGCCGGGGAGGTAGTAGACGGTCTTGCCCCGCGACCGGGTGCTGAGGATCTTGCCGTCCGCCAGGTGGATCCACGCGATCTTGTCAATCATGTCGACCATCATGCATGGATGCATCCGCATTTCTCCCCCTTGGAGAGTCATCGGATGGTTGGTCTTTTCCTGCGACGGCGCGGCTTACATACGTCATCCCCGCAGAGATCTCTGGCACTCCCGAGACAGAGAAAACTACACCCAGAGCGTTCTCGCCGATCATCGCGATCTCGAACTACCTGCGACGATGTGCTCAGAGGAAGCGGAGATCCGCGTCATCGGGGCACGGAATCCCTTCCGAGTACATGCAAAGGCAGGAGTACGTGGACATAGAGGCGGAGATCCGCGCATTGAAGCTCCGCATCGACGCGTTCGAAGCGATCGTGCGTTCCGGCGACGCAGATTCTGACGACTACAGCCATGCCCACCTGCGAACGGGGAGACGTACACGCGTGAAAGGCTCGCAGATCACCTCGGCGGAGATCGCCGTCGCCGAGATGCGGGCCGAGATCGCGGACGTTCAGCTGGAGATCTCCCAGGACTTCGCGGCCCTGGGCGACGAACTGACGGGCCTTCGACGGCAGACCAACGATCAATTCATCTCCGCTCGCGCGGAGATCCTCGGAGTGTTCGATTCCCTGCGGCACGACATGGTCGACCTCGGCCGCAGGCTCGATCGGCTGCTGGAGACCCGCAACGCATAGAGACGGGGGCGCGGCCAGGTCGAGCACCTGGCCGCCACTCCCGCCCGCGCGCTGTCAGTCGCCGAACTCCAGGTGGAGGGCCCGGGTGAAGTCGGAGATCGCCTCCTCGTGGCGGTCCATCTCCTGCAGGATCTCCCCGCGTACGCGGAACGCCCAGATGTACTCGGGGTCCAGCTCGATCGCCCGGTTCAGATCGCTCAGCGCCGCCTCGTTGTCGCCCAGCTCGCTCAGCACCGCGCCCCGGCTGCCGTAAGCCCGGTCGTTCTCGGGGTCCAGCTCCACCGCGCGGCTCAGGTCCGCCAGCGCCTCCTCGTACCGGTCGATCATGCGGTACGCCTCGCCCCGCCGGCTCAGCGCGCGCACGTATTCGGGGTTCGCCTCCAGCGCCTTGGTGTAGTCCTCGATGGCCTCGGCGTACAGGTGCATGCGCTGGTACAGGTCGCCGCGCGCCGCCCAGGAGTAGGGCAGGTCCTCGTTGAGGGCGATGATCTTGGCGTGTTCCTCCAGGGCCTCGTCCAGGCGGTCCAGGTCCACCAGGACGTCGGCCTTGGCCTCGAGGATCCACAGGGAGTCGGGGGAGAGGGTGAGGGCGTGCTCGAAGTCGGTCATGGCCTCGTCCAGCCGGCCCATCGCGGCGTACGTCTGGCCCCGGGAGCCCAGCGCGTACGCGCTGTCCGGCTCCAGCTTGAGCGCCTCGTCGAAGTCCTCCAGGGCGGTCTCGTAGCGTTCGATGACGCGATGGCTCTCGCCCCGCAGCCGCCAGGCGCGGGCGTTGTCCGGCACTAACGCGATCGATTCCGTCAGATCCGCGATAGCGGCGTCGTACCTCGACAGGGCGATGTACGATTCGGCGCGACTGCGCAACACGGACGCACGGGACTGCGCGGCTGCGTCCGGCAGCTCGGATTCGTCCTTGATCCCCTCGCTCATGAGGCGTAAATCTATCCGACTAAATCTGGATTATGGCCGCCTTTTCGCGGGTGTACTCGAGGACCGAATCGTGCCCGTACCCGCTGTCCTTGACGCCCCCGAACGGGAGGCCGGGCGGCATCTGCCGGAACGTGTTCACCCACACCGTCCCGCTCTGCAGATCGCGCACGAAACGGTGCGCCCGTCCCAGGTCACGCGTCCAGATACCGGCCGCCAGGCCGTAGCGGGAGTCGTTCGCGATTGCCAGGGCCTCCTCGTCGGAGGAGAACGGCATGGCCACCGCCACCGGGCCGAAGATCTCCTCCTGGCAGAGCCGGAGGGAATTGTCCGTGGTCGTGTAGAGGGTGGGGGAGACCCAGTAGCCGCCCGGGAGGCCGGGCACCACCTCCGCCCCCGTCCGCCCGCCGAAGAGCAGGCTCGCCCCCTCCTTCTCGGCCAGCTCCAGGTACGACCTCACGTGCTCGTACTGGGCCGAGGAGACGATCGGGCCCATGGTCGTCCGAAGGTCGAGGGGGTCGTCCAGGACCAGATCGGCGCAGATGCGCGCGACGCGGTCCAGCAGCTCGTCCCAGATCGAGTGGTGGATGAGGATGCGGGAGCCTGCCACGCAGACCTGCCCGGCGTTGCCGGTGTAGACGGAGTTCACGGTGACGCCCTGGGCGGCCGCGTCCAGGTCGGCGTCCGGGAAGACGATGTTCGGGGACTTGCCCCCGAGCTCGAACGTCAGCGGCTTCAGCGCGTCCGCCGACGCCCGGGTGATGGCCTGGCCGGTGGCCGTCGAGCCGGTGAGGCTGATCTTGGCGACGTCGCGGTGGCGCACCAGCGCGTCCCCCACCTCCTCGCCCAGGCCGCTGACGATGTTCAGCACCCCGGGCGGGAACACCTCGGCCAGCAGTTCGCCCAGCCGCAGCACCGACGCGCTCGCCTGCTCGGCCGGCTTGACGATCACCGTGTTGCCGGCCGCCAGCGCGTACGCCGCCTTGGCCGAGAACGTGGAGATCGGCGAGTTCCACGGGATGATGCAGACCGCCACCCCGTACGGCTCCCGCCGCGTCAGCCCGAGCGTGTCCGGGCCGAGGATGACCGTGTCGCCCTTGGCCGCGTCCAGGCACTGCCCGGCGGCCAGCTGCCACAGGTACGCCATCCCGGGCAGGTCCTTCTTCAGCGTGTCGCGCAGGATCCGGCCGTTGTCGCGCGTCTCCAGCCTGGCCAGCTCCTCGGCGTTGCGGGCGAACACCTCCGACACCTTGCGCAGGTAACCCGCCCTGGCCAGGGCGGGCAGCGCCGACCAGGAGGGGAAGGCGCGCCGGGCCGCCGCCACGGCCGCCTCGGCGTCGGGCGCCCCGCTCGCCGGGATCCGCGCCCACACCTCCCCGGTGGCCGGATTGACCGAGTCGAGGGTTCTGCCGTCGCTCGCGGGGACCAGTTCGCCGCCGATGAGATTGCGATAGTCAGGCACGGACCAAGCATATGCTTGCTTGTCCTTATTCGCCATGAAGCCCTAAGATCACGTAAAGTGCCCGGATCTTCACGCATGGCGATCCTTCGTGTCGGGGAAGACGCTTCGCATGGCATATCGACTGTTGGGCCGGTTGGTGTATGGCTCCCGGTACGACCGCATTCCCTGGGCGCAGCGCGTGTACGTCCGTCCGGGGGAGCGCCTGGTACGCGAGGCGCAGTGGCAGCTGCTGACCACGCGGGCCCCGGTCATGGAGCTGACGGACTACCGCAGGCTCAGGCCGCTGAAGGCGAACGAGGAGTTCCTGGCCTGCATGATGTGCGGAGAGTCCCGCCAGCAGCCGCTGTTCGAGCCCTCCGGCAACGGCTGGCACTATCACGTCGTCCGCTGCCCCTCGTGCGGCTTCCTCTACCGCAACCCCAACATCCTGCCCGAACGCCTCGGCGACCTGTACGCCACCGGCTACAACTCCTTCCTGACCGGCTCGTACGCCGCCAACCGGCAGCGCCGCTACGAGCTGACCATGAACGCGTTCTCGCCGGTGTTCGACGAGGGCAAGGGGCGCCGGCTGCTCGACTTCGGCTCCGGGGCCGGGCTGTTCCTGGAGCTGGCCGAGCGGCGCGGGTTCGACGCCTGCGGGGTGGACCTGTCGCCGGAGTCGGTCGCCCGGGCCAATGAGCGGCTGAGCAGGGCCCGCGCGTATTTCGGCGCCCCCGAGGACGTGCCGGAGATCGCCGCGGGCGGGTTCGACGTGATCACGCTCTGGTCGGTGCTCGCGCACCTGCCCAGGCCGCTGGACGACTTCCGCGGGTTCCGGCGCCTGCTGGCGCCCGGCGGCGTGCTGCTCATCCTGACCGTGAACGCCCAGTCGCTGCTGCTCAAGGCGTACGGGCCGGCATGGAGCGGCTTCACCAGGAACCACCTGATGTTCTACTCCTCGTGGACCGTGCGCACGCTGCTGCGGCGTGCCGGCTTCGCGGGCGTCGCCTTCGCCCCGCACTACGGCGACACGGTCGAGGCCGGCACGACCGCCCTGACCCGCCCGCTGAGGCGGAGGCTGCGCCGCACCGTGGACCTCAGCGACGGCGGCAACATGATGCGCGTGCTGGCTTTCGCCGACGAAGAGGCGATCGGCCGCTGGGGCGGCGCCCTCACCGTCCACCGCCTCAGCCGCTGAACTCCTCGTAGCCGGCTTCCGCGCGGCCGGGCGTCGCCAGGGAGCAGGTCACCTGGCGGGGCCAGTGAGCCTCGCGCTCTAAGATCGAGCCATGGAGCTGGCCCCTGGAGTGCGTGTCGCCGTCACCGATCGCCACGGAGGGATCAGCGCCCCGCCGTACGGGTCGCGCAACCTCGGCGGGATGGTCGGCGACGACCCGCGGGCCGTGCGGGCCAACCGGGCGGGGGTGGCGGCCGAGCTGGGCGTGCGGGGCATCGTGTTCATGCGCCAGGTCCACAGCGCCGAGGTCGCCTACGTGAGCGAGCCCTTCGGGGACGATCCGCCCGCGCTCGACGGCGTCTTCACCACCGAGCCGGGGCTGGCGCTGGCCTCGCTCGGGGCCGACTGCCCGGCGGTGCTGGTGGCCGACCCGGTGGCGCGCATGGTGGGCGCCGCGCACTCCGGCCGCCCCGGCACTGAGGCGGGCATCGCGACCGCTCTGGTGGCGGCCATGGCCGGCAAGGGCGCGGAGCCGGGCCGGATGGTCGCGCTGGTCGGGCCCGGCGCGTGCGGCCGCTGCTACGAGGTGCCCGCCGAGCTGCGCGAGCGGGTGGCCTCCCGCGTCCCCGAGACGTGGTCCACGACGTCGTGGGAGACGCCCGCGCTCGACCTGCGGGCCGGGATCGAGGCCCAGCTCCGCGCGGCGGGCGTCCAGGACGTACGCCATGACGCCCGCTGCACGATCGAGTCGGCGGAGCTCTACTCGCACCGCCGGGAGCAGCCGGGCGGCCGTTTCGCCGGGCTAATCTGGCTGGCATAGGGCCTGTTCCTGCGGCTCATCCCGTCGGTGGCGCTCATCCCACCGGCCGCCTTCGTCTTCGCCGACCGGCTCGAGATGAAGGTCGCGATGCTCGTCTACGCCTCGGCGTGGCCGATCCTGATCAACGCCGTCTGCGGGCTGCGCGACGTCGACCCCCCTCGCCAAGGAGACGCTGCGCGCCTTCGGGTTCGGCCCGCTCGCGGTCCTGTGGCGGGTCAGCCTGCCCAGCGCGGCGCCGTCCATCGCGACCGGGGTCCGGGTGGCCGCGGCGATCGCCCTGATCCTGGCGGTCAGCACGGAGCTGCTCGCCAACGATACCCAGGCCGTCATCGACGCCCGCGTCCTGGCCTACGCGCTGGCGACCGGCCGGGGCCTGGAGTTCTACGAGGAGCAGCGCCGGCCCGTCACGAACAACGTCGTGCTGGCCAACCGCAAGGACGGGGCCGAGGTCGTCCTGAAACTGGCCCACCAGCGCGCTCCACGGGGTTTCACCGACGTCGAGGACGTCCTGCCGCTGGCCGAGCGCGAGGAGATCGCCCTGCGCTACAAGCAGTTGGCCGGCTTCGAGCCCGCCACGCTGAACGCGCGCCGGAGCTGGTCGGTGAAGACCGACGCTCCCTCGTCGTGAACGACGGGCGCGTCAGCTGCTCTTGCCGCCCGACCTGCCCGAGTTGAAGATCGCATTGATGATGATCAGCCCACCCCAGATCGGCACCAGATAGCCCGCCCTGTCGTCCCCCAGCAGGACCAGCAGGAGGGTCGAGATGGTGCCGAGGCACACCGACACGATCGCCAGGGCGAGCCGCTGCCCGTCGGGCGCCCGGTCGCGTGCGGGCGCCCGCGACGCCCGCTGCGCGATGCGCTCGTCCACCCGCCGATCGACCTCTTGCCCCATCTTTTCGAGGAAGGACTCGACCACGGCATCCTCGAACTCCGGCCCGAGGTCGCGGCGGGCGGACACGGCCGCCTTTAACTCATCCCCTGTATTCATATGTCGAGATATAACGGGGCATACGGCTACCGGGCAAGGATGTCGTCGAGGTTGTAACGCACCGGACGTTCGAGCTGCTCGTACGTGCATGACTCCGGCGTGCGGTCGGGCCGCCACCGCCGCCACTGCGCCGTGTGCCGGAACCTGTCGCCTTCCATCTGGTCGTAGGCCACCTCGATCACCAGCTCCGGCCTGAGCGGGATGAAGGACAGGTCCTTCTTGGCGTTCCACCGCGACACCGCGCCCGGCACCCGCTGCCCGCCCGTCGCGGGCCCGGCGGCGGGCTGGCCGAGGTTGGCCGCCGCCTGCTCGGCCCAGTGGCCCCAGGGGTGCTCGCTCAGCTCCGCGAGGTACGGCTTGATCTCCTCGACCAGCTCGGCCCTGCGCGCCATCGGGAACGAGGCCGCCACGCCCACGTGGTGCAGCCGGCCGTCGTCGCCGTAGAGGCCGAGCAGCAGCGACCCCACGATCGGGCCCGACTTGTGCTCGCGGTAGCCGCAGATCACCACGTCGGCCGTGCGCTCGTGCTTGACCTTGAACATCGTGCGCTTGTCGGGCACGTACGGCTGGTCACCCGGTTTGACGATGATGCCGTCGAGCCCCGCGCCCTCGAACGTCTCGAACCACTCGGCCGCCTGCTCGTCGCTGGTCGTGACCGGGGTCAGCCGGATGGACGCTCCCTTTTCCGAAAATATCCCCTCAAGGCGCGCGCGCCGCTCCGAGAACGGCTCCTCCATCAGCGACTCGTCGCCCAGCGCCAGCAGGTCGAACGCGACGAACTGGGCCGGCGTCTGCTCCGACAGCAGCTTCACCCGCGAGGCCGCCGGATGGATGCGCTGCTGCAGCGCGTCGAAGTCGAGCTGCGTCCCCCTCGGCAGCACGATCTCGCCGTCCACCACGCACCTGTCCGGCAGCTCCGCCCTGACCGCCTCGACCAGCTCGGGAAAGTAGCGCGTGAACGGCCGCTCGTTGCGGCTGCCCAGATAGACCTCATCTCCGTCGCGGAACACGATGCACCGGAAACCGTCCCACTTCGGCTCGTAGAACAGCGAGCCGTTCTGCTTGGGCATGGCCTTGACCGGCTTGGCCAGCATGGGCGGCACCGGCGGGCGCACCGGGAGATTGGGCACCGGCTGCTCTTCGGCGGGCTCCGCGAGCGCGGTCGGCTCCGTGGGCTCGGTGGGCTCAGTCGGCTCGGTCATGGCTCTGCTCCCTGTCGTATTTGCAGAAGAGGACCCCCTCCTCTTCCAGCACCTGGCTGAGGCGCAGCGAGACCTGCGCGGCCTCGCCGTTGAGTATGCGCGCCGCGCCGCCCCCCAGCAGGAGCGGGCTGATCGACAGGCACAGCTCGTCGACCAGGTCCTGCGCCGAGAGCTGGGCGTTGACCCTGGGGCCGCCCTCGCACAGGATCCTGGTCAGCCCGCGCGCGTGCAGCTCCGTGACGGCCAGCGCCATGTCGACGCTCTCACCCCCGGCCACGATGAGGTCGGAGTGCCTGGCCGCCGCCTTGCGCCGCTCGTCCGGGGCGGCCTCGCAGGTGATCACGATCGTCCGGCTGGGGGCCGCGGTGAACAGCTCGTGGTCGAGGTCGAGGTCGAGGCTGCGGGTGATGACCGCGATCGGCGGCACCTCCGGCCTGCCCACGCGGAGCTCCCCCCACGAGTCACGCGGGGGGACGGGGCCATAGCCCTCCTTGCGCACGGTCGCGGCGCCCGCGAGGACGACGTCGGACAGGCCGCGCAGGGTCTGGAAGATCCGCTTGTCACCAGAGCTCGACAGCCCGCCCGAGCGCCCCTTCAGCCACGCCGCGCCGTCGGCGCTGGCCACCATGTTGAGCCGCAGCCACGGCCGCCCCTCGGGGTAGGCGTACGCCTGCGCGATGTCCGGGTTGTCCTGTATGTCGGGATAGATGCGCCGCACCCCTCTACCTTGGCACACCTCACCGACAGTTGGGCCTGGGGCTGGTCAGGCGGTGGTGAAGGAGATCCACACGTCCGGGGGGACGTCGGGCCGGTCGGGCATGGGCGGGCGTTCCTCCGTCCACGCCTCACCGGCGATCCCGGTGGCGACGCGCCGCCAGAACGCGACGTCCGCCGCGTTCGAGTCCTGGAAGGCGATCTTCCACGGGCCGGGGTGCCGGGAGATCACCTCCCGCACGACCGCCGTCCCGATCCCGGACCGGCGCGCGCCGCGTACCACGAAGAAGCTGTTCAGCACGCGCGCCGGGCCGGACAGCGCGCGCACGAGCGAGAAGCCCACGGGCCGGTCGCCGCTGGTGAACAGGTAGGCCGCCCAGTCGTCGTCATCGAGCGCCGCGCGCAGCCGGTCGCTGTGATAGGTGGCGTCGGGGTCGGGCAGCCCGCCCTGGAAGTCCGCCATGTCGTGGCGGAACATGAGCCAGAGCCGTTCGACGGTGGGGTGGTCGGCGGCGCTCACGGGCCGCACGGTTGCCAGAGAAGTGGTCATACAAACACGTTTCGGCCGGAAGCAACATCCGGCCGGAAAGGTAAAGCTAGCAGATGCGGCCGGGCATTTCGGGATATGGGGCGTATAGCACTTTTATGTATCCAAGGACGCGCAGGCGTTCACGTGCTTACCTGGCGGAAGGGGGATCGGGGGAGGGAGGCCCTGTGGGTCTGATCACCGCTGTGGCGTGGGCGATCGCCGCGCTGGCCGGGGTGTACCTGCTCTACTTCTGGCTCTCGGGCGACGGGCTGCGCCGGGCCAAGGTCACCCGCTTCCCCGCCGCGCTGGTGTTCTCCCACCCGACGCTGGCCGTGTCGGCGCTGGTGTGCTGGGTGGCCGGGCTGGTCACGGGGAGCAGGGCGCTGGCGTGGGCCGCCTTCGGCGGGCTGGCGGTCTCGGCGCTGCTGGGGTTCGCGATGTCCACGCGGTGGCTCGGGGCCGGGCGGCACAAGATGGGCGGGCGCGGATTTCCGGTGCTGGCGGTGACGCTGCACGGCCTGGCGGGGGTGGCGACGTTCGCGCTGGTGCTGCTCAGCGCGAGCGCGGCTGGCGCAGGACCTGGAGGGAGCGGGCCGTGACGGCGACCAGGTCGCCGGCCTGCCAGCCCTCGTCCACGAACGCGTCCTCCATCGTCTCGTGGCTGGTGTCGAGCACGGGCACCCATCCGGTGCCGCACTCCTCGCCCGGCAGCGTGAACGACATGTTCTCGTGGTGGGCGTTGATGAGCAGCAGGAACGAGTCGTCCACGATCCGCTCGCCGCGCGGCCCGGGCTCGGTGATGGCCTCGCCGTTGAGGTAGACCATGAGCGACTTGGCGTAGCCGATGTGCCAGTCGCCCGCCGTCATCTCCGTGCCGCCCGGCGTGAGCCAGACCAGGTCGCGCTTGCCGTCGTCGGGATGGCGGCCGTGGAAGAAGCGGCGGCGCTGGAAGACCGGGTGCTCGCGGCGCAGCTTGGACAGCGCCCTGACGAACTCCAGCAGCTCCGGCTCCGTGTGCAGCATCGACCAGTCGACCCAGGCCAGCTCGTTGTCCTGGCAGTAGGCGTTGTTGTTGCCGCGCTGGGTGCGGCCGAGCTCGTCGCCGTGGGAGAGCATGGGCACGCCCTGCGACAGGAACAGGGTGGCCAGGAAGTTGCGGCGCTGGCGGTGGCGGAGCTGGACGATGCCGGGGTCCTCCACAGGGCCCTCGGCGCCGCAGTTCCAGGAGCGGTTGTCGTTGGTGCCGTCGCGGTTGTCCTCGCCGTTGGCCTCGTTGTGCTTGTGGTCGTAGGAGACCAGGTCGTTGAGGGTGAAACCGTCGTGGCAGGTCACGAAGTTGATCGAGGCGACCGGGCGGCGGCCGGAGGACTCGTACAGGTCGGCGGAGCCGGTCAGGCGGGAGGCGAACTCGGGGAGCGCGGAGTGCGTGCCTCTCCAGAAATCTCGCACGATGTCGCGATATTTGCCGTTCCACTCCGTCCACAAAGGCGGGAAATTCCCGACCTGGTAGCCGCCGGGACCCACGTCCCACGGCTCGGCGATCAGCTTGACCTGAGAGATCACCGGATCCTGCTGGATCAGGTCGAAGAACGCGCTCAGCCGGTCGACGTCGTGCAGCTCCCTGGCCAGCGCCGAGGCCAGGTCGAACCGGAACCCGTCCACGTGCATGTCGAGGACCCAGTAGCGCAACGAGTCCATGATCAGCTGCAGCGCGTGCGGCGAGCGTACGTTGAGGGAGTTTCCGCACCCGGTGTAGTCGAGGTAGTAGCGCCGGTCGCCGTCGTGCAGCCGGTAGTAGGCGGCGTTGTCGATCCCCCGGAACCCCAGCGTGGGCCCCATGTGGTCGCCCTCGGCCGTGTGGTTGTAGACGACGTCGAGGATGACCTCGATGCCCGCCTCGTGCAGCGCCCGCACCATCGCCTTGAACTCCAGCACCTGCTGCCCCCGCGTCCCCGCGCTGGAGTAGCCGCCGTGGGGCGCCAGGTAGGCCATGGTGTTGTAGCCCCAGTAGTTGGTCAGCCCGCGGGCCACCAGGAAGTGCTCGGGGATGTAGTGGTGGACCGGCATCAGCTCGACCGCCGTCACGCCCAGCGACAGCAGGTGATCGATGATCGCCGGATGCCCCACGCCCGCGTACGTGCCGCGCAGGTCGGGCGGCACGTCGGGGTGGCGCATGGTGAGCCCGCGCACGTGGGCCTCGTAGATCACGGTCTGGTGGTACGGGATGCGCGGCGGCCGGTCGTTGCCCCACTCGAAGAACGGGTTGATGACCACGTTCTTCGGCATGTAGGGGGCGCTGTCCTCGGTGTTGCGCCGGGAGGGGTCGGTGAAGTAATAGGGGAACAGCGCCTGGTTCCAGGTCAGCTCGCCGTCGATGGCCTTGGCGTAGGGGTCGAGCAGCAGCTTGGCGGGGTTGCTCCGGTGGCCCTGCGACGGGTCGTGGGGGCCGTGGACGCGGTAGCCGTAGCGCTGGCCCGGCTGGATGCCCGGCAGGTAGCCGTGCCAGACGAACCCGTCGACCTCGGGCAGGTCGACCCGCTCCTCGGTGCCGTCGTCCTGAAAAAGGCACAGCTCGACTCGCTCGGCGACCTCGGAGAACACCGAAAAACTGGTGCCAACGCCATCCCAGGTGCCGCCGAGTGGATAGGGTTCGCCCGGCCAGACCTCGCGCATGTGGCCCAATTGTCGCACGCGAACACGCTCTTGGTCTCTCAATGCGCCGATCACCCTCCGTACCGTGGTCTCCACGTGCCCGGCCCCGGTGCCGGGCAGGTCGCGGGGACCGTCAGAGCAGCTCGGCGTCGAGCGTGATCAGGGTGCCCGTCAGGGCCTTGCTGACCGGGCAGTTGGCCTTGGCCGTCTCGGCGGCCTCCGCGAACTGCTCGGCCGAGATGCCGGGAACGCGGCCCTTCACCGTGAGCACGATGCCCGTGATGCCCTCACCCGGCTGGAACGTCACGTCGGCGCTGGTCTCCAGCGACTCCGGCGGGGTGCCCGCGCCTGCCAGCCCGTGCGAGAGCGCCATCGAGAAGCAGGAGGAGTGGGCGGCCGCGATGAGCTCCTCCGGGGACGTCTTGCCGCCGGCCTCCTGGGACCTGGACGGCCAGGAGACCTCGAACGTGCCCACGCCAGAGGTGTCGAGCGATACGGTGCCCGAACCGTTGATCAGGTTGCCCTTCCACTGGGTGGTGGCGGTGCGAGTGGTGGCCATGACGTGCTCCCTCCGTATTGGTCCTCCGACCTTATCGCGAGCCGGCAAAGTCCCCGCCTCCGGTCATCCGGCTCTACTTTTCCGGCGAATAATGACATGCTCGGGTCGCGGCGCACCCGCCGCCTTGGTCCGGATTACACGGGAGTGTGGGGCCAGTGGAGGCACCGTACGACGACCGCCTGCTGCACCAGCGGGTGGTCGGCGGTGACGAGTCCGCGCTGGGCGAGGTCTACGATCGGCTCTCCTCGCTGATCTTCGGGCTCGCGCTGCGGGTCACCAGGGACCGGGTGATCGCCGAGGACATCACTCAGGAGGTGTTCCTGGTCTTGTGGGAGCGGCCCCTGTCCTACGACCCGGAACGCGGCACGTTACGCGCCTGGCTCGCGACGATCGCGCACCGCCGCGCGGTCGACCACGTGCGCGCCGAGGAGCGGCGGCGGGTGTCGGCGCTCGGACCCAGGCTGTTCGAGCGCGAACCTGACAGACTGGAGGACACGGTCCTGGCCTCGGACGAGGCCAAAAGGGTGCGGCAGGCGGTGACCTCGCTGCCCGAGGGCCTCCGGGAGGCGGTGGAGCTCGCCTACTTCGGCGGCAGGACCTATCGGCAGGTGAGCGAGGAGCTGGGCGTGCCCGAGGGCACGGCCAAGTCGCGCATCCGGCTGGCGCTGAGACGCCTGGCGGACGCGCTTGCGGAGGAAGAGGTGTAATGGATCCCCTCGAGCGCCTCTATCTGGACGCGATGATGGAGGACCCGGAGGTGCCGGCCCGCTCGCTGCGGCCCCAGCTCCTGGCCGGGGCCAGGGCCCGGCGCAGGCCCGCGGCGCCCACCGCGGCCTGGGCGGAGCCGTACGCGGGCCGGGTGGCCGCGATGGACGCGCTGCTGACCTCGGCCGTGGACGACGACTGGTCGCGCGTGATCGTCGAGGGCTGGACCCTTCAGGAGCTCGTCGCCCATCTGGCCGCCAAGGACAGCCTGCTGGCCGCCTCCGTCGGCGCTCCCGTGCTGGGGCCGCCCATGGGCGCGACCGACTCGCTGGGGCGTACGAGCGACGTGCAGGCGTACGAGCGCACCCGCAGCCCCGAACAGACGAGAAGGGACTGGCGGGCCCAGGCCGACGCCCTCTGCCGCCACCTGGCCGACCTGCCGCCCACGACCCCGGCCACCCTCGACGGCATGGAGGTCCCGGTGCGCGACCACCTCCTGGCGCGGTGCCTGGAGACCTGGATCCACACGGCCGACGCCGCCCGGACCGCCCGGCTGCGCCTGCCCGACCCCATCGCCGAGCACATCCACCCGACCGCCGACCTGTGCGCCCGCCTGCTGCCCTGGACGATGCTCCTGTCGGGCATGGACGGCTCCGGCCGCACCCTCCACCTCACGCTGACGGGCGCGGGCGGGGGCGAGTGGCAGGTGCCGCTGGGCGTGGAGGACGTTCAGCCCGGCACGCCGGACGCCCACATCACGGCGGACGTGGTCGCGTTCTGCTTCCTGCTGGGCGGCAGGGGGGAGCCCGCCGAGTTCCCGGCCGAGCTGGCCGGCGACCTGCCGCTGGCCAGGGACGTCCTGACCGCGGCCCCGGCGCTCTCCGGCCCCTGACCGGCAATGCTGTCCATTCTGGGGGAATTGGGCGGGGAATGCCCTGCGATATACCGCGAGGTCCTTTAAGTGACCGCAAAACCATCGTTTAATGACCCCGCCGGGCTTTGACAGGTTATTTGTGTTCACGGAGTTAGGGGAGAATATTCGCATGGGTACGTCTGCCCCTGTCTGAGTGCCTGCGGAGATAGTGGGCGCTGGATTTCGGGCCGATCTACCCATGAACGGAAACGAATGCACGTGAACACTGAAAGTCGGCAATCGCGGACGCCACGCCATGGGCGGGCCGCGACACTAACTCTGGCCGGCGCCATCGTCGGCTCCCTGCTCCTTCCCACGGGTCTGGCGGCCGCGGCGAGCGCGGTGCCCAGCAGCGCCGCCGGCGTCGGGGTCATCTCGAACGAGAAGCCGCCGCTCTGTGGCAAGCACTGCGGTCGTCGCGGATGGGGAGGATGCTGGCGCCCCTGGTGTGGCCCGTGGGGCTGGGGCGGCTGGCGCGGTCACCACCGCCACCACGACGATGACGAGATCATCCGCATCCGCACTCCGCGTCCTCACCACCACCGTCCGGTGCAGCACACGCAGCCGACGGTGCAGACGCCTCCCGTCAAGGAGGAGCCGGTCAAGCCGCCGGTCAAGGACGACGACGACAAGTACGAGGGTCCCGACGAGACGGGCCACGACGAGACGGGCCAGGACGACAGCTGGTGGCCCAACGGGGACGACTGGCGCGACATCTTCGGCGGCGGCGAGAATTGATCGGTGAGCTGAAACGGCTCCCGTTTTCGGAGAAACGGTAGATGACAAATGCCGTGGCCGGCGAAACGGCCACGGCATTTGCCGTATGAGAGGAGGGTCCTCGTGATGGACGACGTGACGGGACTGGCGGGGCTTCTGTACGAGTTCGGGTTGCTCAAGCGCTACAAGCGGACCGGGTGGCTGGTGGCGGGCGTACGGGATCCGGAGAGCATCGCCGAGCACTCGTTCCGCGCGGCCGTCATAGCCGGCGTGATCGCGAGGCTTGAGGGCGCGAATCCGGAACGGGCCGCGTTCATGAGCCTCTTCCACGACACCCAGGAGACCCGCATCACCGACATCCCGTACATCGGCAAGCGCTACCTCAAGGCGGCCTCCAACGAGGACGTCACCGCCGACCAGATGCGCGGCCTGCCCGCGGAGGTGGCGGACATGGTGAGCGACGCGGTGGGGGAGTACGAGGAGAAGACCAGCCTCGAAGCCGTCTGCGCCCGGGACGCGGACAAGCTCGAATGCCTCATCCAGGCGGTCGAATACCGGGAGCAGGGGCACCAGAACGTCCAGGGCTGGATCGACAGCTCCCTGGACGCCCTGACGACCCCGACCGGGAAACGGCTGGCCGAGGAGGCCCTGCGCACCGGCACCCTGGAATGGGTGACGCGCGTGCTCAACGGCGACTGAGCGCTCCCCGGCCCGGGCGGCGGGTGCGGGTCAGCCGGTGACGGGCTGGGTGACGAGGTCGCGTTCGTACTCGTCGTCGCTCTCCGCCAGCACGCGCTCCACCCCCTGCGAAGCCCGCTCGTCGCCCCGCGTCAGCAGCCCGCGGGTGGCCTCGGCCACCGTGCGGAGGTCTGCGTCGGCGAGGCGGGCGGCCAGGGCCTCACGGATGCGGGGCGTGTCCTCCGACAGCCCGGCGAGCCCGGCGGTGGCCCAGTCGCGGACCTCCGTGTCCTCGTCCTCCGTCATCGCGATCAGCAGGGCCAGCCCCTCCTCGTGGCCCGGCGGCAGCACGTCGGCCAGCGCGATCGCGTCCGTCATCGTGCGCTTGTGTCCGGGACGCCCGATGATGTCCAGCACGTGCGGCAGCGCCCGGGGGTCTCCCTGGTGCCCCAGCGCGGCCAGGACCGACCGCAGCACCTGCGGGTTGCCCTCCGTGGTGACCATCTTCTGCAGCAGCGACAGCGTCGAGTCGAGGTAGGGCTTCTCCCCCTCCGCGAACCCGAACTGGGCGATCGCGTCGACCCCGAACTCCCGCTCCCTGGCGTCCTCGCTCCCGCACAGCCGGACCAGCGCCTCGTACGTCTCGTCGTCGGCCCGCTTGCCCAGCGAGTCGGCCACGATCCACCAGGTCTCGGCGTCCTCGTCGATGTCGCGGTGCGCGACGGCCCGCGCGACGAGCTGCTCCACCGGCGTGTACGTGCCCGTCGCGTCCTCCAGCAGGGTCGCGACGGCCGCGTGGCCGCGCTGCGCCTGCACCTGCTCGCTCTCCGAGCCGTCGGCCGCGCGTCCGGCCACCGTGACCAGCTCGGTGCCGTCCTTGGCGTACTGGCGGGCCACGACGTACTCCCAGCCCTCCTTCTCGATCTGGTCGAGCAGCGCGCTCTCCAGGTGCACGCCCACCCAGGAGGCGGCGATCTCGAGCGGCGTGTCGCCGTCGCCGTCGTACTTCTCGGCATCGGCGCCCGCCTCCAGCAGCACCTGCACCACGCCCAGCGCGCCGCGCCTGGCGGCCAGCGTGAGCGGGGTGTCGCCGGACTCGTTGGCCGCGTCGACCTCCGCGCCCGCCTCGATCAGCGCCCTGGCGGTGGCGGCGTGGCCGTTGGAGGCGGCCCAGTGCAGCGCCGTCCAGCCGCCCTCCTCCCGGCCGTTCACGTCGGCGCCGGCCGTCAGGAGCGCGCCGGCCACCTCCACGCGGTCCCAGGCGGCGGCCGCGCACAGCGGCAGCCCCTCCTCACCTGGGCTGTTGGGGTCGGCGCCGCCGGCGAGCAGCTTGCCCACGGTCTCGGTCTCGCCGTTCAACGCCGCGCGGTAGAGCTGTTCCTCATGCATGACAGGGACCCTAGCCTGGTCCGGCCGCGCCCCGGACCAAGCCAGAGCCCGTGTCATCGCTTGGTACGCGCCAAAGCGGCGTCCAGGTTCAAACACCTACAAGGGATGACATGTTTTCCTTCTGCGGGAGGAGTCGCATTCCCGGCAAGACGCGATATGTTGCGAGTATGAGTGATCCCGGTGGGCTCCGCGCCTCGGACGCCGAGCGCGAGGCCGTCGTCGAGCAGCTCCGCGTCGCCTCGGTCGAGGGCAGGCTGACGCTCGCCGAGCTGACCGACCGCACGGAGGCCGCCTACACCGCGACCACGCACGCCGAGCTGGCCCTGCTCACCCAGGACCTGCCTGCAGGGGCCACGCCCGCGCCGGCGCCCGCCCCGATGCCCTCGGGCCGGAAGCGGCGGTGGTTCGTGGGCGTCATGGGCGACTCCAAGCGGCGCGGGACCTGGCGGATCGACCAGGAGCTCGGCGCGGTCGCCGTCATGGGCGACGTGCTCCTCGACCTGCGCGAGGCCGAGGTGCGCACGGACATGGTGGACATCATGGCCGTCTCCGTGATGGGCGACGTCAAGATCATCGTCCCCGACGGCGTCAACGTGGACCTCGACGGCATGGCCGTCATGGGCGACAAGCGCGTGGACGTCCTGCAGGCGGCCCCCGGCATGAACGTCCCGGTGGTGCGCGTGCGCGCGTACGCGGTGATGGGGGACGTCAAGGTGATCGGCGACTCGCAGGCGCAGCCGGTGCAGCGCGGGTTCGCGGCCTGGCGGGAGCACTGGCGGCGGCTGCACGGCGAGGACTGGCGGGCGCTCGGCCGGCAGATGCGCCACGATGCCCGCGAGCTGGGCCGGCAGATGCGCGAGGACGGCCGCCGCGACCGGTGGGGCCACTGAGGCCGGCTCAGCCGACCAGGGAGGACACCGGCTGCCGCTGGGCCGCCTCGTAACGCTCCAGGAGCACGTCCACCAGCTCCGGCGCCGGGCCGAGCACGTCCGACACGACCGCGGCCCCGGCCTCCAGGCTCGTCTGCCGTACCTTGTCGGCGAAGTAGCCGGGGGCCAGCAGGTACGGCGCGACGGCGACCTTCGGCGCGCCCGCCCGCCTGAGCGCGGCCACGGCCTCGGCGGGCGACGGATCGGCGGCCGAGGCGTAGGCGGGCGACACCGTCCACCAGCCGGAACGCCGCCACGCCCGCGCCTGCCTCGCGATCACCGCGTTGGCCCTGGCGTCGCTCGAACCCGCCGAGACCAGCACCACCGCGGTCTCCGGGTCACCGGCGCGCACGCCCGCCTCGGCCAGACGCCGCTCCAGCGCCGCCAGCAGCAGCGGGTGCGGCCCCAGCGTGGTGCCGTAGTGCACGCGCAGGCGCGGCTCGCGCGCCCGGACCTCGTTCAGCGCCGCCGGCAGGTCCACCCGGCTGTGGTAGGCCTCGGTGAGCAGCAGCGGCAGCACAACGGCCTCCTGGAGACCGCTCAGCGCCTGCCCGAGTGCCGGGGTGCAGTGGTCGAGGTAGGCCACCCGTACGGGCACCTCAGGGCGCGCCAGGCGCACCCGGTCGAGCAGCGCGGCCACGGTGGCGGCGGCACGCGGATCTCGCGACCCGTGCGCCACCGCCACCAGTGGCACGCGGCCGGGGGCCGTCCCGCCTGCCAACGGGACGGATCCCCTGCTGGGGATCACAGGTGAATGCCGCATTCGACCTTCCCCAGGCCCGCCCAGCGTCCGCTGCGCGGATCCTCTCCCTCCGCGACCTGCCGCGTGCACGGCGCGCAGCCGATCGAGGGGTAGTTGTCGTAGTGCAACGGGTTGATCAGCACCCCGTTGTCGGCGATGTAGTTGTCGACGTCCTCCTGGGTCCAGGCCGCGATCGGGTTGACCTTGACCATCTGCCGCTTGGTGTCCCACTCGACGACCTTGGAGCCGGCGCGGCTGGGGGACTCGTCGCGGCGGATGCCGGAGATCCACGCCAGGTACGGCTCCAGCGCCCGGTTGAGCGGCTCGACCTTGCGCAGGAAGCAGCACAGGTCGGGGTTGCGCCCGAACAGGCGCGGGCCGAGGTCGCGATCCTGCTCCTCGACCGTCCGCGACGGCTTGATGTCGATCACGTTGACGTCATAGACCTGGCGCACCGCGTCACGCGTGCCGATCGTCTCGGCGAAGTGGTAGCCGGTGTCGATGAACAGCACGTCGACGCCGGGCTTGACCCTGCTCACCAGGTCGATCAGGAGGGCGTCGCTCATCGAGGAGGTCAGGCACAGCCGGTCGCCGAACGTCGCCGCCGCCCAGCGGATGATCTCGCGGGCGGGGGCGCCCTCCAGGAACGTCGCGGCGGACTCCACGATGTCCTGCAGGTCAAGGGTGCCGCGCTGCTGTTTCAGGCCGACCTCGATGTCCACGAGCGTCATATCTTCACTCCGATCCCGAGAAACTTGAGCTTGAAGGCGCGAGCGCAGGCGCGGCAGTACCAGCCGCCGTCCCCTTCATAGGGTTCGAGGTCCTCGTCGCCGCAGTACGGGCAGTGGAACGGGACCGCTCGCTCGCTCATTTGAGGTCCGCCTCGTCGGCCCGCTGCACCCAGTCGGCGAACGACTCGCCTTCCTTCTTCTGGGCGTCGTAGTGCTTGACGACGCGCTCCACGTAGTCGGGCAGCGCCTTGGCGGTGGTCTTGAGGCCGCGGACCTTGCGCCCGAAGCCGGCGTTGACGCCGAGGGAGCCGCCCAGGTGGATCTGGAAGCCCTCGACCTGGTCGCCGTTCTCGTCCACCACGAGCTGGCCCTTGAGGCCGATGTCGGCGACCTGGATGCGGGCGCAGGAGTTGGGGCAGCCGTTGACGTTGATCGTCAGCGGCTCGTCGAACGCCGGCAGCCGCCGCTCCAGCTCGTCGATCAGGTCGGCGGCCGTGGCCTTGGTCTCGACGATGGCCAGCTTGCAGTACTCGATGCCGGTGCAGGCCATCGTCTGGCGGCGGAACGTGGACGGCCTGACCCGCAGGTCGTTGGCCTCCAGCTCGGCCACGATCGAGTCGACCTGGTCGGGCGCGACGTCGAGGACGACCATCTTCTGCTCGACGGTCGTGCGGACCCGGCCGGAGCCGTGCCGCTCGGCGATGTCGGCGATCAGGTGCAGCTTGTCGCCGTCGAGCCGGCCCACCTTGGGCGCGAAGCCGACGTAGAAGTTGCCGTCCTTCTGCGGGAAGACGCCCACGTGGTCGCGGCGGCTGCCGCGCGGCTGCTCGGGGGCGGGCCCGTCGGGCAGCTGCTCCTTGAGGTACTCGGTCTCCAGGATCTCCCGGAACTTCTCCGTCCCCCAGTCGTTGACCAGGAACTTGATGCGGGCGCGGTGCCGCAGCCGCCGGTAGCCGTAGTCGCGGAAGATCCCGACCACGCCCTCGAAGACGTCGCTCACCTGCTCCGGCCGGACGAACACGCCGATCCGCTTGCCCAGCATCGGGTTGGTCGACAGGCCGCCGCCCACCCACAGGTCGTAGCCGATCTCACCCTGCTCGTTGACCACGCCGACGAACGCCACGTCGTTGATCTCGTGCACCGTGCAGTGCGCCGGGCAGCCGCTCAGCGCCGACTTGAACTTGCGGGGCAGGTTGGAGTACGCCGGGTTGCCCACGACCCGCTCCTGCACCTCGCTGATCTGCTCGGTCGCGTCGAGCACCTCGTCGGCGTCGATCCCGGCCAGCGGACAGCCCAGGATCACGCGCGGGGTGTCACCGCACGCCTCGGTGGTGGACAGGCCCACGGCCTCCAGGCGCTCCCAGATGTCCGGCACCGACTCGATCTCGATCCAGTGGAGCTGGATGTTCTGGCGGTCGGTCAGGTCGGCGGTGCCGCGGCCGTACTCGTTGGAGATGTCCGCGATCGTGCGCAGCTGGGCGAGGTCGAGCTGGCCGCCGTCGATGCGCACCCGCAGCATGAAGTAGCGGTCGTCGAGCTCCTCCGGCTCCAGGATGGCGGTCTTGCCGCCGTCGATGCCGGGCTTGCGCTGGGTGTAGAGGCCGTACCAGCGCATGCGGCCACGCAGGTCGGCCGGGTCGATCGAGTCGAAGCCCCGCTTGGAGTAGATGTCGATGATGCGCTGGCGGACGTTGAGACCGTCGTCGTTCTTCTTGTTCTCTTCGTTCTTGTTGAGCGGCTCACGGTAACCGAGAGCCCACTGGCCTTCGCCGCGCGGGCGTTTGTGATGCCGGCTGGCAGGAGTGCGGCTGGCAGGGGTGCTCATTGCGCGTCCTTCGGTTCATGGGCGCGCGCAGGGTTCCTCCTGCCTCGTCGTCGAGGGCAGGGGTGGAGAGGAGGTGTGCGACGCGCTCAGCGGTAAAAAGGATGGGGTTACAGGCGGGCGTCGCAACAGATGGCACTGCGGACACGCTGAAGGTCGACGTGGCGTCGACCGACGAGCATGGGGTCCGCTGGCATACCTAGAAGATACTCTGGCCGTCCCGTTTGTCCAAGACAGGGTCCAGAGTGTGGGACTGTCCAGCTCGCTCAGCCCTGGCTCTTCCAGCTGAGGTCAGGCTCGTGGGGCTGCTCCTGGACCTGGTGCTGGCAGTCGCACCAGGAGCCGCCGCGGCAGTCCTCGTGTCGTTTGTCCTTGCAGCTCTCGCAGATCACATTGCGATTATTCTCCTAGAACGTTGTTCGGGTTAGGCTGGCGGGCGTGGATCTCATGGCCGAGCTGCTCGACGACCTGCGTGCCGAGAGCGCGTCCCTCGAAGCCCTGCTCGATCCTCTGGGGGACGCGGACTGGGAGCGGCCGACGCCCGCCGAGGGATGGGCGATCCGCGACCAGGTGAGCCATCTGGCCTGGTTCGACGACGCCGCCGTGCGCGCGGCCACCGACCCCGGCGGCTTCCAGGCGTCGCTCGCGGGCTTCACGTCCGTGGACGACCTCGCCCGCGAGTCGCGCGGGATGCCGCCGGCCGAGCTGCGCGCGTGGTTCCGCGCGGCCCGCTCCCGCAGCCTGGAGGTGTTCGCGACGCTGGACGCGCGCGATCGGGTGCCGTGGTTCGGCCCCGCCATGTCGGCCGCCTCCTTCGTGACCGCGCGACTGATGGAGACGTGGGCGCACGGCCAGGACGTGGCCGACGCGCTCGGGGTCACCAGGGAGCCGACGGCCCGGCTGCGCCACGTGGCCACGATGGGCTTCCGCGCCCGGCCCTACAGCTTCGCCGTACGCGGCCTGCCGGTGCCCGAGGAGACCGTACGCGCCGAGCTGGCCATGCCGGACGGCACCACGTGGACGGCGGGGCCCGAGGGAGCCGACGGCCTCGTCCGCGGCACCGTCCTCGACTTCTGCCTGGCCGTCACCCAGCGCGTCCACCTGTCCGACACCGCGCTGGAGCTGACCGGCGAGCCCGCGCGGGCCTGGATGGAGATCGCGCAGGCGTTCGCCGGGCCCCCTGGCAAGGGGCGGGCGCCCAGGTCAGGGTGAAGTCAGGGTCTTGCCGGATGACGCGGGCGGCCCGGCCGATGACATCCTGCGAGTATGCGCACGATTCTGAACGTCATCTGGCTGATCTTCGCGGGACTCTGGCTGGCCGCCGGCTACGCGCTGGCCGGGATCATCTGCTGCATCCTGATCGTCACGATCCCGTTCGGCGTCGCGTCGTTCCGGATCGCGGCGTACGCGCTGTGGCCGTTCGGCAGGACCGTGGTACGCGACCCCGACGCGGGCGCGTTCTCCTTGATCGGCAACGTCATCTGGTGCGTGGTCGCCGGCGTATGGCTCGCCATCGGCCACGTCGTGACGTCGATCCCGCTGTTCCTGTCGATCATCGGCATCCCGATGGGCGTCGCGAACCTCAAACTCGTCCCCGTTTCCCTGCTTCCGCTGGGCGCACGCATCGTCGACAACGACTAGGGCAGTCTCCGGGACGTAAGCTGTCCCGAAGAGTCACTGCGAATACCGTTGGGTGCCATGACGTCCACCGATGCGCCTCCCCGGCCGAAGAGAGGGCTCGTCTCCAACGCCAGGGCCAGGCTGAGCTGGGTGCTCGACACGAAATCGTGGGCGATCGTCCGCGCGGCCACCAACGCCGGCGTCACCTACCGGGTCACCGGCCTGGCGGGCGAGGCGGCGTTCTTCGCGCTGCTGTCGCTGCCGCCGTTCGTGCTGGGCCTGATCGGCGTGCTGGCCAAGCTCGGCACGTGGCTGGGCTCCAGCGTGGTCGCCCAGGTCAAGGCGTGGGTGATCGAGCAGGCGGGGGTGCTGTTCACGGAAGAGGCCGTGAACAAGGTGATCAACCCGCTCCTTACCGACGTCCTCAGTGACGACGCGAGCAAGGTGTCTATCATCTCGGTCGGCTTCCTGCTGTCGCTCTGGTCCGGTTCCAGGGCTCTTTACGTGTACGTCGACCTCATTTCCGTGGCCTACGGACTCGGCGAGGAGCGCGGGATCATCCGCACCCGGCTGATGTCGTTCGGCCTCTACGTCGTCGGCCTGATCATCGGCATCATCGTCATGCCGATCCTGGTCATCGGCCCGACCCTGCTCAGGGACGCCCTGCCCGCCCAGTACGGCGTCCTCATCGACATCCTCTACTGGCCGGTCGTGATCATCGGCTCGGTCCTGTTCCTGACCGTGCTCTACCACGTCAGCGTGCCGGTGCGGACCAAGTGGTACCGGGAGCTGCCCGGCGCGATCCTGGCGCTCTTCCTGTGGATCGTGTGCGCGGCGGTGCTGCGGGCCGTGCTGGCCGCCTGGTTCTCGCCCGTCTCCGTCTACGGGTCGCTGGCCGCGCCCATCGCCGTGCTCCTCTGGCTCTACATCACCGCCCTGGCCGTGCTCATCGGGGCCATCCTGAACGCCGAGGTGGACCGGCTCTGGCCGGGCGTCAGCCGTACCAAATAGAGTCCTCCCGACATGGAGGCGCAGCGGAGAGTCGGGCCGTACATCCTCGTGCGCAAGCTGGGCGAAGGCGGCACCGGCGGAGTGGCGGAGGTCGTCTACCGGGTGATCGATCATGCGCCCGTGCTCGACGGGCTCGACGAGCGGATCAGGCCGCCGGTGGAGCGGGCGCTGGACAAGGACCCGGCCCGCCGCCGTGCTCGGCGCGGCCGTCACGCTCGCCGTGGAGCGCCCGTGGGAGTCGCCGGGCAACGACGCCGGGACCCCCGCCGCCCGCAGCACGATGAGCGTCCAGATCGACTTCCTGACCCGCCAGGGCGGCTCGGTGCGCCTGCGGTGGACGGTCATCGTGACGCGACGGATGGGCCCTGTGACATCCGCTATCGTCTAGGAGGAGACGCGACTGGCGCATTTGGTGGGATCGACCACCGGGGAGCGAAAGGAGCGGAGGCCGTGCGCCTGGGTCTTCGCAATTGTCAACGATGACAGGAGAATCATGAGTTCTCTCGCGAGCGTCGACCCGCAGATCGCCGAGCTCATCAAGGCGGAAGAGCGGCGCCAGGCCGACACCGTCAAGCTCATCGCGTCCGAAAACTACGTGTCCAAGGCCGTGCTCGAGGCCACCGGCACCGTCCTCACCAACAAATACTCCGAGGGCTACGCGGGCAAGCGCTACTACGAGGGCCAGCAGGTCATCGACCAGGTCGAGACCGTGGCCATCGAGCGGGCCAAGTCGCTGTTCGGCGTCAACCACGCCAACGTCCAGCCCTACTCCGGCTCGCCCGCCAACCTCGCCATCTACATGGCGTTCCTGCAGCCGGGCGACACCGTCATGGGCATGGGCCTGCCGTTCGGCGGCCACCTCACTCACGGCTGGTCCGTCTCCGCGACCGGCAAGTGGTTCAACCCGGTTCGCTACGGCGTGCGCAAGGACACCGGCCGCATCGACCTCGACGAGGTGCGCCAGCTCGCCCTCGAGCACCGGCCGAAGCTGATCTTCTGCGGCGGCACCGCGATCCCGCGCACCATCGACTTCGAGGGCTTCGCCGCGATCGCCCGCGAGGTCGGGGCCGTGCTGGCCGCCGACATCGCCCACATCGCGGGCCTGGTGGCGGGCGGCGCGCACCCGTCCCCGGTGGGCCACGCCGACGTGATCTCCACGACCACGCACAAGACGCTGCGCGGGCCGCGCGGCGCCATGCTGATGGCCACGTCCGACGAGCACGCCACGGCGCTCAACAAGGCCGTCTTCCCCGGCCTGCAGGGCGGCCCGCACAACCACACCACCGCCGCCATCGCCGTCGCGCTCCACGAGGCCGCCCAGCCGTCGTTCCGCGACTACGCCCACCAGGTCGTCGCCAACGCCAAGACCCTGGCCGACGAGCTCGCCTCGCGCGGGTTCGACCTGGTCTCCGGCGGCACCGACAACCACCTGATCCTGCTCGACCTCACGCCCAAGGGCATCGGCGGCAAGCCCGCCGCCCAGGCGCTCGACCGGGCGGGGCTGGAGACCAACTACAACACGGTCCCGTTCGACCCCCGCAAGCCGTTCGACCCGTCGGGCATCCGCATCGGCACCCCGTCCGTCACCTCCCGGGGCATGGGCGAGGCCGAGATGCGCCAGATCGGCGCCTGGATGGACGAGGTCGTCACGGCCCTGGCCAAGGGGGACGCGGAGGACGTCATCACCCGCGTGCACCACGAGGTCAGCGAGCTCACCGCCCAGTTCCCGGCCCCGGGCCTGTAAGCCATTCACGGCGTGGCGGGTGACCCATCCGCCACGCCGTCCCACCCCGGCCCGCGTAGCGCGCAGACGGCGAACGCCCCGCCGCACGGGCTCCCGGAGTGCGGCGGGGCGTTCGGTGCGGGCGGGGCGGGCCGGAGTGCCCCGCTCGCGGTCGGCCGACCGGCGGCCCGGGGGACGTGGGCCGGATCGACCGGGGAAGGCGTTCCAGGGGACGGGACCGAATCGCCCCCCGGAAGGCCTCAGCCCAGGAACAGGTAGTCGGCCCCGTACGGGACCCGGGCCTCGGCACCCGGCGTGCAGGCGCCGGACGGCGCGACGCCGCCGGTGGTGTTCAGGCGCAGGATCTGCGTGGCGTGCGCGAGCAGCCCGCTGTCCTTGCCCGCCTGGGTGGCGTCCAGCACCAGCTCGGGGATGTTGCCGTCGCCGTTGGGCGTCTTGGTGACGACCGCGCCGCGCACCGCGCTGCCGTCTGGAGCGATCCACTGCGGCGGTCCCGCGGCGGGCGTGACGAACGAGTGGTCGATCCCGCGCCGCAGCTTGGCCGAGACGCCCAGCTGGGTGAAGGCGTACCCGCCGTTCGGCTGCGCCGTGCAGGAGTAGATCTGCGCGCCGCGCAGCACCTCGGCGGTGAGCGCGCGCGGGTGGGTGAACGGCCGGTCGGACAGCTGGCCGCGCACGGCGCCGCCGTCGAAGTCGGAGGTGTGCAGGTTCGCGTAGTAGCGGTCGGGGTGGGCGGCGATGCGCTTGACGACGCCGGCGGCGACCGGGGCCTCGCCCGCGACGCCGGTCACGTTCTCCGGCAGGGCGCCCGCGAAGAGGTCCGCGACCACTGGACCGTTCCCGCCTGCCGAACCCTTGTGCAGATGGCCGTTGGTGACCGCGCCGAGGCCCGACCAGTAGGCCGTGTACGCGATGGACGAGCCGCCGGGACGCAGCCACCAGACGGCCTGACCGTCCTGGTCGCCGCGCTTCTTGCCGTCGTTCTCCGCCACCTCCTGCGCCCCGTCGGCGCGCGAGGAGAGCGTGGCCTGGTTGCTGCCCTGCAGCACGCCGTTGAGGTCGATCGGCTTGTTCAGCCGGTGGAACCGGCCGCGGACCGCCCCCTTGGGGTGCTTGGCGTCGTGCAGGTTGGCGTAGAAGCCGCCGGGGTCGTCGATGAGCGCCTTGACCAGCTCGTTGTCCGCCCTGACGGTGCCGGTGACGCCGAGCACGCCGGCGGGCAGCGGCTTGGTGAAGAACTCGAGCCGGACGTCCCCGTTGACGCCCTTCGCGCCCAGGTGGACGTGGCCGGCGGTGGGCGTGCCGATCTTGTTCCAGCGGGCCGCGAACGTGACCTCGTTCCCGCTGATCCTGATCACGACCGTCGAACGGCCGTCGGCGTCGCCCTTGACGCCCACCTCGTTGGCGCCGCGCAGGCCGGCGGCGAGATAGACGTCGTCACCGGAGGCGTTCGCCGGCGCGGCGGGGGAGGCGAGCAGGGCGGCGGCCAGCAGCGTGCCAGGAATCATGAACTTTCGGATGAACATAACTAAACCTCTTAAACGGTTTGATATTCCGGTTGGTACGGCAGGCAGTACGCGCCCGGCACCGGCAGAGGTTCAACCCGCGAATCCGTAATTTTGCACACAGGCCCGGAGGCATGAAAAAGCCCTCCCACCAGCGGCGGGAGGGCTTGGAGCGCCTGGCGGGTCAGGCGCTGATGGTGAGCAGCTTCTTGCCTGTCGAGGTGACCACCTCGAAATGGTCGATCTCCTTGATCGGCGTGGCGCTGCCGCCGTGCATGTAGAGCGGATCGGGCGAACCCGGCACTCCGTACCCGGCTGGAGGTACGGACCACCCGGTCATCACCCGGCGCTCACCCGACTTGCCGACCGAGACCAGCTCGCACTCGAGCGGCCCCTTCACCCCGGCCAGCTTGAGCGCGGCGTGCGTGCCCCACGCCTTCGACTCGACCACCAGCCCGCCGGTGACCCCGTCGACGCCCTTCCCCTCGATGGGCGTGCCGTCGGCGTAGAACTGCTCGGCCGGGCCCATGTGGTTGCCGTGGCCCTGGGCGATCTGGGGGACGTCGTCGGCGGAGAGCTGCGTGCCGATCGTCAGCCCGCCGGCCACCAGCGTGACCGCCGCCGCCATCCCGATCACGAACGTCCCCCTGCGGGTCTTCCTGTCGGTCCTCCTCTTGCGCTGGAGCAGATCGATCACCGGTTCGGGGGACGGCGCCCCGTAGTCCTCCACCGGGCCGATCCCGCTCAGCACGCTGGCCATGCCGGACAGATCGGACAGCTCGGCGCGACAGGGGGCGCAGCCCAGGAGATGGGCCTCGAAGGCGTGCCTGTCGTCCTCCTCCAGCAGACCGAGCGCGTACGCGCCCACGTCCGTGTGCTCGACTCTCGAAGTCACGCCGTCACCCCCCTCTCCTCAAGTGCGATCCGCAGCGCGCGAACGGCGTAGTAGACCCGGGACTTCACAGTGCCGACCGGGATGCCGAGCGCCTCGGCGGCGTCGTTGACCGACCGGTCACGCAAGATCGTCTCGTTGAGGATCTCGCGGTGGGCCGGCGACAACGCCTTCAGCGCCTCTGACACGACCACCTGGTGCAGCAGACCCTCCATCTCGTCGGGCACGGGCATCGTCTCCAGCGGCCCGTCACCCGACTCATGAGGGCGGGCGTCCCGGCGCCGCCGGTCATCGATCACGATACGTCTGGCGACCGTCGCCAGCCAGGGCATCAGCGAGACCGACTCGGGATCGAGCTGCTCCGCACTGCGCCAAGCCCGGATCATGGTCTCCTGCACCACGTCTTCCGCCCACTGCCGATCGCCCGCCGTCAACCTGATCACGAAGGCCAGCAGCGGCCTGTGATACTCCCGGTAGAGCGCGGACACTGCCGCCTCGTCATTTGGCACCCCGTCATCCGGCCGCACGCGGCGGATCCAGTGGCGAAAACGCGGCTTCCCCATGGGGGCGGCTCCCTCGGCCGAGGGCGGGGGATAAGTGCTGGTGTGCATCATTCCCCTTTCTCGGGTCCGTCGGCAGGTGGTACGGCCAGCCGCCCAGGCAGGGTTCAACAGATCGCCATACTTAATCCGATTGCATCCGTACGGGAGAGGTGCGTAGAGTCTGCGGCAACTGATCGAGGAGGTGAGGACTATGCGGGTCGTCCTGTTCCGTGTGCCCTTCGTCCACCTTCTCGGGCTGCGCTGAGCTGCCCGGTTTCCCTTCTCGATCAAAGGTTTCCTGCGTTGTCTCACGATCTTTCCCTGCTCGGCTGGACCGACTTCCGCGCCGCCGAGCTGCCCGCTGACACCGTCCCCGCCCGCGTGGCCCGCGTCGACCGCGGCGCCGCCGAGGTGATCGCGGCGGAGGGTCAGCTTCACGTCAAGTACGGCGCCCGCGTCCGCAGGGCGTCGGCCGCCGACCCGGTCGCGCTGCCGTGCGTGGGCGACTGGGTCTCGCTCAGGCTGCTCCCGGAGGGCCGCTACGAGCTCGACGAGGTCCTGCCGCGGACGACCGCGTTCATCAGGGGCGGCGTGAGCCGCGACTCGGTGGGCGGCCTGTCCGGCGACGGCCAGGGCCAGGTGCTCGCCGCGAACGTCGACGTCGTCTTCGTGGCCGAGCCGTCCATGCACTCCACGGACTTCGCCGACCTCAGCCGCATCGAGCGCCTCGTCGCGCTGGCCTGGGAGTCCGGCGGCACGCCCGTGGTGCTCATCACCAAGTCCGACCTGTTCGAGGACGGTCTCGACCAGTTGCTCGCCGACGTCCGGGTGGCCGCGCCCGGGGTGGACGTGCACGCGGTCTCGTCCCTGCACGGCGACGGGGTGTCGCTGGTCGCCGGCTACCTGGAGGGATCCCGTACGGCCGTGATCCTCGGCCCGTCGGGAGCCGGCAAGTCCACCCTGGTCAACGCGCTGGCCGGGGAGCACGTCATGGAGACCCAGCAGGTGCGCGCCGCCGACGGGCGGGGCCGCCACACCACCGTGCACCGGGAGCTCATCCCGCTGTCCGGGGGTGGGCTGGTCATCGACACGCCCGGGATCAGGCGGATCGGCCTCTACGACATCGCCGACGGCGTCGACCTGGTCTTCTCCGACATCGAGGCGCTGGCCGGACGATGCCGCTTCGGCGACTGCGGGCACTCCGGCGAGCCGGGCTGCGCGGTGCTGGCCGCCCTGGAGACCGGGGAGCTGCCGGAGCGGCGGCTTGAGAGCTGGCGCAAGCTGCAGCGGGAGGCGGCCTGGATGGCCTCCAGGACCGACGCCCGCCTGCGCAAGGAGCAGCAGAACAAGTGGAAGCTCATCACCAAGGAGATGCGCCGCTCGGGCCGCAACCGGCCCTAGAGGCCCGCCGCCGCAGGTGAGGCGAGGAGCGCGTCTGAGCGGGTAGGGCACTGGTCATGGAGCTCTTCGCAGACCGTGCCCAGGCCGGGGAGCTGCTGGCCGAGCGCTTGGAGGACGTGCGCGACCCCGTCGTGCTCGCCCTGCCCCGCGGCGGCGTGGCGGTGGCCCTGCCGATCGCGCGCAGGCTCGGCGCCCCCCTCGACGTCCTCGTGACGCGGAAGATCGGCTATCCGCCCACCCCGGAGCTGGGGGTGGGCGCGATAGCCGAGGGCGGCGAGCCCGTCTTCGACCGCACGCTGCTGCGCCGCCTCGGCATGACGCCCGAGTCGGTGGCGGACGTGGTCGACAAGGAACGGCATGAGCTGGCGCGCAGGGTGCTCGCCTACCGCGGCGACCGCCCGCTGCCCTCGCTGGAGGGGCGGGAGGTGATCGTGGTGGACGACGGCCTGGCCACCGGCGGCACGGCGCGGGCCGCGCTCAGGGCGGTCCGCACGGCCAAGCCCGCCAGGGTGACGCTGGCCGTGCCGGTCGGGGCCCGCGAGACCGTCGGCTCGCTGCGGCAGGAGGCCGACGAGGTGGTGGTCCTGCGGACGCCGATCGACTTCAGGGCGGTCGGCCAGTGGTACGAGCACTTCGAGCAGCTCTCCGACGCCGACGTGCTCGAACTGCTCGACCGGGCGCGGCGATGAGGGCGTACGCGCTCCGGAGGTCAGGCGGCGAGCACGGCCCAGACGAGCTTGCGGGCGCCGCCGGGCGACAGCCAGCCCCAGGCGGTGCAGAGGGCGTCGATCAGCCGCAGCCCCCGCCCGAACTCGGAGAACACGTCAGGGGCCGTCGCCACCGGCACGGTCCGGCTGTGGTCGGTCACCACGCACGCCAGCTCCGGCCCGTGCGACAGCAGCCGGAGCTGCGCCGCCCCGCCGCCGTGCCGCATCGCGTTGGTCACCAGCTCCGAGACCACCAGCTGAGCGTCGAAGGCGAGCCCCAGCACCCCCCACGTGGTCAGCGTCTGATCGACGAACCGCCGTGCCGTCGCCACGCAGGCCGGCTCGAGCGCGACCCGCTGGTGGAAGGGGAACACCGCGTCGCACTCCCAGGCATGCCCCTCGACCAGAATGGAAGAAAGCCATCCTGGTGGCCGAGAACCGATGGCGGCTTGCGGCCGAGCGTCGAAAGTCGTCATTCTGGCCCCCGAAGCGCGGTCTGGTGATCCAATGCCCATCTTTACGGGGAGTGCTTACCGATGCAAGACTTTTCGTCGTTTACGGATGCGGATCGCATCTGCACGTGCAGATGATCTAGGAGCGGCAGGGTGAGCGCAGAGAGCGCGGAAGGGAAGCTTCTCAACCATTCGCCGGGAAGCCCGACGGTGCTGCGGATCCTGCTCGGCACTCAGCTGCGCAGGCTCCGCACGGAGAAGGGTATCTCGCGCGAGGACGCCGGGTACTCGATTCGCGCATCTCACGCCAAGATCAGCCGGCTGGAGCTCGGCCAGGTCAGCTTCAAGCAGCGGGACGTGGCCGACCTGCTGACGCTGTACGGCGTCACCGACCCCGCCGAGCGTGAGCCGCTGCTCGCCCTGGCCAAGCAGGCCAACGCCCCCGGCTGGTGGCACAAGTACGGCGACGTGCTGCCGCCCTGGTTCGAGGTCTACATCGGTCTCGAAGGCGCGGCCTCCAGCATCCGTACGTACGAGAACCAGTTCGTGCCCGGCCTCCTCCAGACCCCCGACTACGCCAGGGCCGTGATCGAACTGGCCCACGAGAAGGCTCCGCGGGCCGAGCTCGACCGGCGCGTGACGGTGCGCACCACGCGGCAGGGGCGGCTGGAGAGCGGGCTGACGGTCTGGGCGGTGATCGACGAGGCCGTCGTGCGCCGTACGATCGGCAGCCCCGAGATCATGCGCGCGCAGCTCACCCATCTCCTCGACCTCACGGCCGAGCGCAACATCACCGTGCAGATCATGCCGTTCGACCGCGGCGGCCACGCGGCGGCCGGGGGCCCGTTCAGCATCCTGCGCTTCCCCGAGCCGGAGCTGCCCGACGTGGTCTACATGGAGCAGCTCACCAGCGCCCTCTACCTGGACAAACCCGCCGACTCCGACCACTACATGGAGGTCATGGACCGGCTCAGCATCCAGGCCGAGGAACCCAAGGAGACCAGGCGCTTCCTGGAAGGCCTGCTTTCCCGATGAGCTGCTGATATCCCTGTGACCGACCCCATATCGGGTTTTTTGGTCGTCCGCTATATGGAGGCCGACGCGTTACCGTATTGTCTCCTCGCAAACGCGGATGCACGTGCATCCGTAAGATCGCGAGGAGCTGCCCCCATGCATGAGTTCCGGAACGGAACGCCCGCCGGCCGCCTTCCTGTCGTCTGGCGCAAGAGCAAGCGGAGCAACCCCAACGGCAACTGCGTCGAGGTCGCGAACCTGCCCACGGGGGAGATAGCCATGCGCAACTCACGTTTTCCCGAAGGTCCCGCGCTGGTCTACACCCAGGCGGAGATCACCGCGTTCGTCCTGGGGGCCAAGGACGGCGAGTTCGACGACCTGATCGTCTGAGGTTTAGGGGAGCGCGCGCCGCTCAGGACCGCGGCGCGCTGTACCAGCGCCACTTCACCGGGCGCTCACGGCCGGGGAGGTCGGCGCGCCCGGTGACCCACAGCAGGGTCGTCCACGGATCCGTGTCGCGCGGGGCGTCGGGGAACAGCCGCGCCAGCACCCGGGCGCACATCCCGGCCGGCGGCGCCCACCCGAGCCCGAGCCCCTCGGCCAGGTCGTGGGTGTGGACGAGCGTCTCCACGATGCCCATCGCCGCCGAGCCCTCGGGGTCGGCCGCGCCGAAGCCGTGGTGGGCGCGGACCTCCGGCGGCGTGGTGCGCACCATCGAGGACAACATCGCGCCGCACGACTCCAGCACCTGCAGCAGCCCGACGGGACCGGCCTTGGGGTCGGCGTGGATGGTGTTGGCGGGGCCTTCCGGCCTGCGACTTTCCAGGATGAAGGGGACGTAGGTGTCCAGCGGCGGCATCCTGAGCCCGAGCTGGGCGGCATAGGCGAACAGGTCGTCGGCCAGGTGCTCGACCGTCTCCCAGCAGGTCCACTCCAGCGTGCCGGCCCTGCGCTCCCACGCGGTCTCGGGCGCCTCGCGGAGGGTAGCGACGGCCAGCCGGACGGCCTCGTCGAGGTCGCCGGCGGTCACGGGGGAGGGCTGGGATCCTGTCATGCCGGGCACCTTATCGGCCGGGGACGACAATCTTCGGAGATCCGGTTTGTCGGTGCCGCGTGGGATGCTGTCGGGCATGGATGTGTTGCGCGTGGTCGCCGCGGCGGTCGTGGACCGGGGGCGGCTGCTCGTCGTGAGCAAGCACGCCGCTCCGGACGTCTTCTACCTGCCGGGGGGCAAGCCCGAGGCGGGGGAGGAGCCGGAGGAGACGCTCGCGCGCGAGCTGGCCGAGGAGCTGGGGGTGACCCCGCACGACCTGGCCCTGCTCGACCACGTGGAGGACGTGGCGGCGCTGGAGGGCGTGCCCATGCGCATGACGGTCTTCACCGCCAGGGTTTCGGGGGTTCCGAGGCCGGCCGCCGAGCTGGCGGCACTGGGGTGGACGGACGGGCGTGACGCGTACGTGCCGCGCCTCGCGCCTGCCGTGCGCGACCACGTGGTGCCGCTGCTCGTGCGGGCCGGTGCCCTCGGAGGTGCTGCCTGATCAGGCAGTTGTCCCGACCGGGTTCGCCGGAGCCTGTGCGTGGAGGGCCAGGCTCCGGTTCATCGGGACAACTGCTTGATCACGCGATGATGGTGACGCTGCCGGGTGTGTCAGGCGGCGGAGATGCCGGCGCTGGCCGCGCGGCGCATGCGACGACGACGCTCGGAGGCGCGCTCGTCTTCGTTGAGACCGCCCCACGTGCCGTACTTCTCCGGACGGGACAGCGCGTAGTCAAGGCACTCGTTGCGGACGGGGCACTGGGCGCAGATCGCCTTGGCCTTCCGCTCACGTACGTCACGCTCGGGCTGCCGCTCCCCGTCGGGGCCGAAGAAGAGCACGAGGTCCTCACCCCGGCACGCGGCATCATCCTGCCAACCCCAGCTGGGGCGCGGGCGGGCGAGCTGCCGACGTACCTGAGACATGAGAAAACCACCTTCGTGAGAGGTATTTCGGTAATTGAGCCGCATTGGACGCTTATGGCGTCACTGTTCCAACGCAACGTTGGGCCGCGATGTTCCCTGTTCAGGCGAGAGCGGGCGTGGCATACCGCACAGGCGCGAGCCTGTCCAGCGAAACCAGCCGGTAGGTGGTGATCGTCTCGGCGCAAGCCGTACCACACGGCGCTGTGAACACCGATGGCTCAACCACAACCTGGAGCCGGACGTCGCCGCAGTTCCGCGCGTTGATTCGCACGATGGCTACGGTGACGTCGCCGTCCGACCTGGAGGATTCCACGGCCACCGCGCCGACGGAACACTCTCCCGTATGGGCTCGGGCGAAGTGCTCCACGGCTTGCAATGGCTCAGGGATGCCTGCGCGTCCCCGGTAGCGGTCGAGAATGACCTCGCCCGACCGGTACGCGTTAGCCGCTGCCAGTGCAGCAGCCTGAGACATGCTGCCGTAGAAAATTCCGTGTGGCAAGCACACCAGGTTGGCGGCGTAGCGATCGCCGCCAACGTGTGACGTTTCCCACACTCTGTCCGGCAAAGAATCGGCCAGCGTGCGAGCGAGGGGTAGTCCAATGCGGGCGCAGCACGCATTGCGCTTGGCGTGCGTGCAGACCAGAAATACCGGCTCGTCTTCAAGTATGCAGGACTCCGGGACCACTCCCGCCACGAAGGCGTCCAGGTCAAGATCGTCGGGACCTGCGACGACACCGCTCGCCAACCAGGGGCGGTCTCCTACCGCGTACGCGAGTAGCACACGGATCCCCTGCTCCTGCGGGCGGGTCCGCTTTCCCGGCCGGCGGATCAACTGGGGCCTGATACCGCGCTCGAGCGCCCGGCGGACCAGTTCGGAGATTTTTTCAGGAAGTTCGAAGTTTTCCAGGTGCGAGGGCCAGGCGCCGGTGTATTCGACGAGCAGCCACAGCCGGGCTCCCACGGTGGCACTGGCCAACGTCGGAACCTGTCCGGTGTGGCACCCGGCCGGATGCTCGCAGCCCCTCGCCAACGCCTGTTCTCCCTCCTCAACCCGAATTAGGTAAGACTAACCTAACGGATTGGAGGGGTCAGTCGCGGGTGGTTCGCTGCAACACGTCCCGTGTCGTCGGCAGCGCGCGGTCCCTGTCCTGCTTGACCAGGCCGATCCGGGTCCGCCTGTCCAGCAGGTCGCCCTCGTCGAGCGCGCCCTCGTGCCGGACCGACCAGACCAGCTCGCCCTCGGTGATGCCGAGGCCGACCTCCGCCGGGTACGCCTTGACGAGCTCGTGCACGGCCGCGGCCTCGCTGCCGTACCGCTCGGCCAGCCGGTGCGGCACCCCGGACGGCCGTGGGCCGGCCCCGGCGAGCGGGATCTTCCTGGTACGGCTCCGGCGTGCTGGGAGTTTCGCGGACGAGACCGCTTCATCCACCGCGTCCTCGGCCATCCGCCGATATGTCGTGAGCTTGCCGCCGACGACCGTGACGATCCCGTCATGTGCAAGAACGGCGTGTCTGCGCGAGATGTCGGCCGGGCGGCCGTCGGCCGCCAGAAGGGGCCTGAGGCCCGCGTAGGCGCCCGCGACGGCCTCCCGGGTCACCTGAGTCTCAAGAACCCCGTTCAGCACCTCCAGGAGCGTTCTGACGTCCTCCTCGGGCACCTCAGGAATGTCGGGGACGGGGCCGTCCACCGGTTCGTCGGTGAGGCCGACGTACACGCGGCCGTCGCGCTGGGGGAGTACGAGCGCGAATCGGTTGGTCTCTCCGGGAATGGGCACGTGCATGCCGGCGATCAGCCCGGGCAGCGTCCCCTGGGTCAGCACGAGGTGGGTGCCGCGCGAGGGACGCAGCTCCACCTCGGGATCCAGGCCGCCCGCCCACACCCCGGCCGCGTTGATCACCACTCTGGCGCGGACGTCGAACTCCTCGCCCGTCAGCTCGTCGCGTACCAGCGCGCCCTGGCCGGTGAGCCGCAGCGCGCGGCAGCGGGTCAGCACGCGGGCGCCGTGCGCGGCGGCGGTCCTGGCGATCGCCACGACCAGGCGGGCGTCGTCCAGCAGCCGCCCGTCCCACGACAGGAGCGCGCCGCGCAGGCCGTCGCCGTCGAGGACGGGCGCCAGCGTGCGCGTGCGCGCCGCGCTCAGCCGCGTCGGGCCGGGCAGCAGCCGGCGCGGCGTGCGCGCGGCGGCCCGCAGGCCGTCGCCGAGCCGGTAGCCGCTCATCACGAGCGCCGCCTGCCGGCGCGAGACCCCCTTCGTCAGCGGCAGCAGGTACGGGTGTGCCGAGACCAGGTGCGGAGCCGTCGTGCGGAGCAGGATGCCGCGCTCGACCGCGCTCTCGTAGGCGACGTCCACCTGCCCCTTGGCCAGATAGCGCAGGCCGCCGTGGATCATCTTGGAGCTCCACCTGGACGTGCCGAAAGCCAGGTCGTGCGCGTCGATCGCCGCTACGCTGAGCCCACGGGACGCGGCGTCCAGCGCGGCGCCCGCGCCGGTCGCGCCGAGCCCGACCACCAGCACGTCGAGCCGTTCCTCCGCGACCCGGCGCAGCTCACGGGATCTTCTGCGGGCGTTCAGCGAGCCGTTGTCCAAGGTGCCTCCATGCGAGCTATCCAAGATAGGCCTCCAGCAGGGCGGTGAGCTCGCCGTCGAGCTCGTCCATGGTCACGGGGCCGAGCATCGTGGGCGCCGACAGCAGGAACGACTGCGCCACCAGCAGCACCGCCCGCGCCCTGCCCGGGTCGCCGACGGCGCGCTCCAGGACCTCGAGTATCGCCTCGTGGCTGGCGCCGCGCCGGTCCAGCAGGTACGGCAGCAGCAGCTCCGGATCCGCTTCCACGATCTTCCGCCACAGCGGGTGGGAACGCAGCCCCTTGACCCCCTCGACGACCGCGCGCACCGGGTCCGACATGTCGAGCTCCTCGACCACCCGCACCCATTCCCTGGTCATCAGGTCCGCGACCAGCGTGCGCACGTCGGGCCAGCGGCGGTAGATCGTCATCCGCGACACCCCCGCCCGGCGCGCCACGTCGGTGAGCGTCGTCCTGCGCACGCCGTAGGCCAGCACGCAGTCGCGGGCCGCGTCCAGCACCCCATCATTGTGACGAATCGACGTCATGTGTCACAGTGTAAGCGTGACTGGAGAACCGATGCTGTGGTCCGGCTGGGGCGACCCGGCTCTCGCCCGCGAGCTGCCCTCGGGGGTCCGTGCGCTGCTGCGTGACTTCCTCGGCGTACGCGCTCCGGACGTGCCCGCCGTCGACCTCGAATCGGTGCGCCTGCCGCCGGTCGCCCTGCCCGAGCCGCTGCTCGGCGCGCTGGCCGGGGTGGTCGGCCCCGCGTACGTGCTGACCTCGCACGAGGCCCGCGTCCGCCACACGCGCGGCAAGTCCACCCCCGACCTGCTGCGGATGCGCGCCGGGGACGGCTCGGCCGCGCCCGACGCGGTGGTGCTGCCCGGCTCGCACGAGGAGGTGGCCGAGCTGCTGCGGGTGTGCTCCGCCGAACGCATCGCCGTGATCCCTTTCGGCGGCGGCACCTCCGTGGTGGGCGGCCTCACCGCCTCCCCGCCGACCTCCCCGCCGGGCTCCACGTCGGCGTCCGCGTCGGGCTCCGGCCCTGGCTCTGGCTCGGGCTCCGGCTTCACGGGGGTGATCGCTCTCGACCTGGGCCGGCTCGACCGCCTGCTCTCCGTGGACCTGGAGTCCCTGGTGGCCTCCTTCGAGCCCGGGGTACGCGCCCCCGAGGCCGAGCGGCTGCTCGCCGCGCACGGCCTCACGCTGGGCCACTTCCCCCAGTCCTTCGAGTACGCCACCCTCGGCGGCTTCGCGGCGGCCCGCTCCAGCGGCCAGGCCTCCGCCGGGTACGGGCGCTTCGACGACATGGTCGTGGGCCTCACGGTGGCCACGCCCGCCGGCACCCTGGACCTCGGGCGCGCCCCCAAGTCGGCCGCCGGGCCCGACCTGCGCCAGCTCGTGCTGGGCTCCGAGGGCGCCTTCGGGGTCATCACGTCCCTGCGGCTGAGGGTGCGCCGGGCTCCCGGCGAGCGGCGGTACGAGGGGTGGCGGTTCGGGACGTTCGCTGAGGGGACGGCGGCCGTGCGGGCGCTCGCCCAGGAGGGGCCGCTTCCGACGGTGCTCCGCCTCTCGGACGAGACCGAAACCATGATCGGCCTCGCGAAGCCGGACACCATCGGGTCGGGCGGCTCGGGCTGCCTCCTGATCGCCGGCTACGAGAGCGCTTCAGCCCCGGAAGGAGCCTCCGGATGGGGCTCGGTGGCGGCTCGGCAGGCCGGGGCCGCCGCCGTACTGACCCGGCTGGGCGGCGAGCCGCTGGGCACCGAGCCGGGGGAGGCGTGGGAGCACGGCCGCTTCTCCGCGCCGTACCTCCGCGACTCGCTGCTCGGGGCCGGGGCCACCGTCGAGACCCTGGAGACGGCCGGCTTCTGGGCGAACCTGCCCCGGCTCTACGACGCGGTGCGCCTCGCCCTGGCCGGCGCGCTCGGCTCGCCGCTCGTCATGTGCCACATCTCCCACGTGTACGAGACCGGCGCCTCGCTGTACTTCACGGTCGTCACCGCGCAGGAGGGCGACCCGGTGGCGCAGTGGGAGCACGCCAAGGAGGCGGTGAACGCGGCCATCGTGGAGGCGGGCGGCACGATCACCCACCACCACGGGGTCGGCCGCGACCACCGGGACGCCTATGCGGCCGAGCTGGGGCCGGTGGGCGTGAGCATCCTCCAGGCGGTCAAGGCCCAACTCGACCCCGCCGGCATCCTCAACCCCGGCGCCCTCATCCCACCTCCAGCCGCATAAAGCCACCCCCGCCTCCAAGCCCCCGCGCACCGCCACACCGGTCCCACCGCCCACCCCACACGCGCCACACCGGTCCCACCGCCCACCGACGTTCGCTACGGCGGTGCCACCGCCCACCGCCGCCCGCTACGGCGGTGCCACCGCCCACCGTCGCCCGCTACGGCGGTCCCACCCCCACCGCCGCCCGCTACGGCGGTGCCACCGCCCGTCGGCGTTTGCCGCCGCTGGCTCTCGCTTGCCTGGTCGCGGGCCATGGGCGCCGAGTTCCGCCGTTCGCCTTCGTGCCGACCTGGCGCGGCGAGGGCGGGTGGGTGGGTGTGCGGTGTGGGTGTCGCCTGCTCGGCGGGTCCTCGCCTCCCGCCGCCAATCCCGGCGGTGGGTCAGGGTTCGTCCGGGGGGAGGATTTGGTCGGCTTCTGCGAGCGCGGCGGCGGCTTCGCTGTAGCGGTGGAGGGACTCGAAGGTGGTGGCCAGGCAGCTCAGCGCCACCACCAGCGGGGCGCCGCCCGTCGGGCGGGTGAGCGTCACCGCCTCCTGCGCCAGGGGCAGCGCCTCCGCCGCCCGGTCCCGTTTGAGCAGGAGTTTGGCCTTGGCGAGCAGGCTGCGGGCCAGGAGGGTCGTGTGCGTGCCGGGAGAGCGTGCGTCGAGGGCGCGGCTTCGCGCCACCGCCTCGCTGACCCTTTTGAGAGCCGCCCCGCCCCAGCGGGATGACCGGGTTTGTGCGTATGCCAGCAGGCCCTCGATGACCTCCACGTCGGAAGTGCCTCTCCGGGTCGCGTCGTCCGGGCCGTTACGGGTCATGAAGCGCTCCCCTCGACGGTCCCTACCGCTTGCTTGGGGGGTTGAGGGTACACCATTGCGAACCTTCTGTGTTCCTTACGGTACGGAGCGTTCCGGGTGCGCGAATGGGTGATCGCGGTAAGTATGTGGTCATGGTGGAAGTCGCGGCCGAGCGAGGAAAGCAGCTTTCCTCAAGGGTGTCAGAGGAGGGAGCAGGGTGGGCCTGCACACAGACGGGGGCGTTCGCGCAGCTCAGACCCAACGATCACGGGTTTTCCTGGCTGAATTTGGCGACGCTGTGGAGATCGCGTAACGACATCCTCGCGGGGTTGTTCGGGGATCCGTCGGGCGAGGTTCGGGCGCGATGGGTGGCGGCTCAGGAAGCGCGGGGGATTGATCCGGAATTTCGCATCAAACCACCGGTCGGGGGAAATTTCAGTTTCCTGCTGCTCGGTGATACGGGAGAGGGAGACGCGTCCCAGTACGCCGTTGTTCCGGGAATGTTGAAAGTGGGGGAAGAGACGTCGTTCGCCGTCATAGCGAGTGATGTGATCTATCCGACGGGATCGGGCAACGAGTACGGGGACAAGTTCTTCCGTCCGTACAAGGACTATGACGCCCCGATCTACGCCGTCCCCGGCAACCACGACTGGTACGACGGGCTCGGCGGGTTCATGCGGGTCTTCTGCGACGCGCCGCCGCTCAAGCCGAAGCCGGACCGCTGGCTGCGCGGCCTGCTGTGGCGCAAGCCGGAGGCCATCGACGAGACGCGGCTGGCCAAGGCGCGCGAGCTGCGGGGCAAGCCGGCCCAGCAGGCGACGCAGCCGGCGCCGTACTGGGTGATCGAGAGCGACAGCCTGCTGATCGTCGGCGTCGACACCGGGATCAAGAACATCATCGACAAGGGGCAGACCGTGTGGCTGCGGCGCGTCTCGCGCGATCCGCGGCCGAAGATCCTGGTGACGGGCAAGCCCATCTACACCGCGAACGTCTACAAGCCCTCGCCGCTGGAGGAAGGCGGCACGATCGACGACATCGTGCGCGACCCGGCGCACCGGTACGTCGCGGCCATCGGCGGAGACGTGCACAACTACCAGCGCTACCCGGTCAAAGTGGGCGACCGGGTGATCCAGTACATCGTGTCCGGCGGCGGCGGCGCGTTCATGCACGCCACGCACACGATCCAGCGGGTCGACGTCAAGGGCGTGCACGAGGACGACTTCAGGTGCTACCCGCTGCGCGGCGACTCCCTGTCCTTCTACAGCCAGCTGTACGCGCGCCGCCTGCGGATGAAGTGGATGTACCTGACGCCGTCCGAGGCCCTGTGCATCATGTCGGACCAGATCAAGAACGAGCCGGTCAGGAGGCCCGAGGGCCCGGTCACGATCACCCGCAGGATGCGGTGGGCGGCGCGGCTGCTGGGGGCCTGGCCGTGGCCGTTCAGGCTGCCGGTCGACAAGGTGTTCCACCGCTACCTGTCGGAGCTGTCCGACTGGGATACGCCGCCGTTCTTCAAGCAGTTCCTGCACCTGTCGGTTACGCCCGAGGAGCTGACCGTGCGGTGCTTCGCCGCCACCGGGTGCCGGGCCCAGGAGGCCGACCCGCCGCTCGAGGACGAGGTGCGCATCGCTTTGTCGTAGCTTTTTTGTCTGGGCCGTTTGGCACCCTTGACCTCGTGCATGTCGTGGTCGCCGGAGAGACGCTGCTGCCCGTGGGCGGCTCGGCGTGGCGCCCCGCCGACCTGGCGGGGGCCGTACGCGAGCTGGAGGAGGCCGAGCGCCCGCGGTGGGTGTGGGCCGACGCGCGGGAGGTCTATCCCGACCTGCTGAGCGCGGGCGTGCGGGTCTCGCGCTGCCACGACCTCGCTCTCACCGAGGGGCTGCTGCTCGCGTACGAGGGCCGCTACGGCGAGAGCCGCTCGGCCAGGGCCGCCCACGCCCGGCTGCACGGACTGCCGGTGCCGGAGGAGCAGCAGAGCGCGCCCGGCACGCTGTTCGAGCCCGAGCCGCTCGCGGCCGAGGCCGTGGCGGAGGTGCTGGCCGACCAGCTGCGCCGGATCGAGGCGCTGCCCGAGCCGGGGAGGTTCCGGCTGCTGGTGGCGGCCGAGTCGGCGGGGGCGCTCATCGCGGCCGAGATGTCGTACGACGGCATGCCGTGGCGGCGCGACGTGCACGACGAGCTGCTGACCGAGCTGCTCGGGCCGCGGCCGGTCCACGGCATGCGCCCGGCCAAGCTGCAGGCACTGGCCGACGAGGTGACCGCGGCCCTCGGCCAGCCGGTCAACCCCGACTCGGTGCAGCAGCTCGTCAAGGCGTTCAAGGGGGCGGGGGTGGCGTTGAAGACCACCCGGTCGTGGGAGCTCAAGCAGATCGACCACCCCGCCGTGGCGCCGCTGCTGGCCTACAAGGAGCTGGCCCGCCTCTACAGCTTCCACGGGTGGGTGTGGGCCGACCAGTGGGTGCGGGGCGGGCGGTTCCGGCCTGAATACGTGGTGGGCGGCGTGGTGTCCGGGCGGTGGGCCACCAGCGGCGGCGGGGCGCTGCAGATCCCCAAGGTGATGCGCCGGGTGGTCGTGGCCGACGAGGGGTGGGTGCTGGTCGTCGCCGACGCCGCCCAGCTGGAGCCGCGGGTGCTGGCCGCGATGGCCGGCGACGTGGGGCTGGCCAGGGCCGCCGGGGAGATCGACCTCTACTCGGCGCTGGCGCAGTCGTTCGGCGGCGAGCGTGACCACGCCAAGATCGCGATGCTGTCCGCCATGTACGGCGGCACCAGCGGTGACGCGCCCAAGCTGCTGGCGGTGATGCGGCAGCGCTTCCCCAAGGCGTACCAGTTCGTGGAGGACGCGGCCAAGGCGGGCGAGGAGGGGCGCATCGTGCGCTCCTGGCTCGGGCGCACCAGCCCGCCGCCCTCACCGCGGTGGAAGGAGCTGGTGTCGGGGCCCGAGGGCGGGCGGGCGGCCCGGGACCGGGGGCGGTTCACGCGCAACTTCGTGGTGCAGGCCACGGCGGCCGAGTGGGCGCTGGCGCTGATGGCGGTGCTGCGCGGGCTGCTGCCGGAGCCGGCGCGGCTGGTGTTCTTCCAGCACGACGAGGTGATGGTGCACTGCCCGGCGGAGCAGGCGGAGAAGGTGATCGCCGCGGTGGCCTCGGCCGCGGCCGAGGCCACCCGGCTGCTGTTCGGGGCGACGCCGGTGCGCTTTCCCATGGAGGCGGTGGCGGTGTCGGCCTACGCCGACGCGAAGTGACGGCCACCCCGCCGCCGTTGCGGTGTCGGCCTACGCCGACGCCGAGTGACGACCAGCCCGCCGTTGTGGTCCCGGCCTACGCCGACGCCGAGTGACGACCCGCTCGCCGTGGCGGTGCCGAGGTGCGGGTCAGGAGCGGTCGGCGCGCCAGGTGATCGTCAGCCAGACGCCCGCGAGCGCGGCCATGACCCCCACGACCAGGCCGAGCACGCCGTAGCCGAGCGTCCCCACGATGGCGCCCGCGACGATCGTGCCCGTGGCGCCGCAGACGTTCATCAGCAGGTCCGAGAGTCCCTGGACGGAGGGGCGGCCTTCGAGCGGGACGGACTCCGAGACCAGGGCGGAGCCCGCCACCAGGCCGCACGACCAGCCGAGGCCGAGCAGCACCAGCGCGGCCGTCACCTGCCAGATCCGGTGCCCCGCCGTCCCGGCGAGCGTGGCGGCGCCCAGCAGCAGGGCCATGCCGAGCACGAGCACCGGCACCTTGCCCGCCTTGTCGGCCAGCCAGCCCACCACCGGCGACAGCACGTACATGCCCGCGATGTGCAGGCTGATCACGAGGCCGATGACGTCCAGGTTCGAGCCGTCGTGGTGGAGTTTGACCGGGGTCATGGACATGACGGAGACCATCGCCGTGTGGCTCACCGCGATCATGACGAGGGCGCGGCGGGCCGTCGGGGTGGTGCGGAGGGTCTGCCAGGCGGTGCGGATCGTCCCCTTGGGGCTGCGACGGGTGTCGGGGCCGTCGTTCAGGGAGCGGGCCAGCGTGAGCGGGTCCGGGCGCAGCAGGCAGAAGATCAGGGCGAGCGCCACCGCGAACGCCATCGCCGCGAACACGAACGGCCCCGCCTTCTCCACCAGCCCCAGCCGCATGCCGATCTGGTCGGTGGGCTTGGCCAGATTCGGGCCGGCCACGGAGCCGATCGTGGAGGCCCAGACGACCAGTGACAGGTGCCTGGCCGAGCGGCCCTTGGGCGACAGGTCCGTGGCCGAGTAACGCGCGGCCAGGCTGCCCGCGCTCCCGCCGCCCACGAGCACCAGCCCCGCCAGCAGCAGCGGCCACGTACGCAGGCTGATCGCGAGCGCCGAGATCAGGCAGCCCGCCAGCGCCGCCGCGTACGCCAGCGACAGGCCCGCCCGGCGGCCCCCGCTGCCCGACGCCTTGGCCGTGGGCAGGGCCAGCAGCGCCGCGCCGAGCACGGTGGCGGTGCCCGCGAAGCCGCTGATCACCGTGGATCCCGAGAGCTCGTCCACCACCACCGAGCTCAGCGCGAGCCCGACGGCGACCCCCACTCCGCTCACGATCTGCGTCGCGGACAGGACGCCCAAGGTGCGGCGCTGGACGGAGCGAATTCGGTCAGAGGACGAGACAGCGGGCGTTGTGGGGGCACTGGTCACTTGTGAAGTCTCGCATAGCCCCTGACATCACCCCAAAGGGCGATATTTCAGAGAATGGTGACTGAATCTCCCTGGGCGATGCGTCCGGGCACGTCCGGGATCAGGTTGATGCCGAACCAGACCTTGCCGTCCCACCTGCGATGCCGCGAAAGCGTCCTGATGGGCTCCTTGCCCTTCGTGTACGTGGCCGTGTCGATCGTGGTCAGCACGCACCGGTCGCACCGCTTGCTCACCCGGAAGTCGACCGCGCCGATGCGCACCCGCTTCCACTCGTCCTCGGCGAACGGCGTGCCGACGCCGTCGATCACCACGTTCGGCCGGAACCGGTGCATGGGCAGCGGCTCGGGCGCCTGCTCGCCGCGCTCCAGCGCGGTCTCCACGATCCAGTCGTTGAGCAGGGCGAGCGAGGCGCTGGACGTGAGCAGCAGCGGATAGCCGTCGGCCAGGCTCACCCGGTCGTCCGGCCGCCCGTACTCCGGATTGACGGGCCGGCGGGTCGGGTCGTCGAGCCACTTGAGCCGGACGGGTCGGCCCACCAGCCCGGACAGCCAGTCCGCCGCGTCGTCGCCGCAGTCGGTGAGCTCCACGGGGGTGCGCCCCACGGTGACCGTGGTCATGGCGGCGGTCGGCGTGACCCGCAGCGGGGCGGCGTGCGGGCCGGTCAGCGTGAGCGAGCCGCCGTCGAGCCGGGCCACGCAGGCCAGCAGGCGGGGCTCCTGGCGGGCCGTCAGGAGCTCGCCGCGCTCGTCGGTGACCAGGTAACGGCGGTCGCCGGCGAGCCCCCACGGCTGCACCTCGGCCTCGGGAACCTGGTGCCCGGCGGTGGACTTGACGGGGTAAAAGTGGATGCTCGCCAGCTTCATACGGCTGAAGGTACCCGACTGTCCTCCGGAGCCGGCGAGCGGTGCAGGGCGCCCGCCAGGGCCACGGTGGCCAGGGCGAGCACGCCGATCGCGGCCCCGATCCAGGCGACGGACGGGTAGCCGAGGCCCGCGCCGATGGCCAGCCCGCCGAGCCAGGGGCCGACGGTGATGCCGACGTTGAAGGAGGAGACGTTCACCGCGGCGGCCAGGGTGGGGGCGTCCTTGGCCAGGGAGAAGACGCGGGTGTTCAGGGCGGGGTTCATGCCGAAGCCGAACGCGCCGAGCAGGAAGACCGTCGCGATGGCCGCCGCGGGGACGGACGCGGTCAGGGCCAGCGCCACCGAGCAGACGATCAGGCCGGCGACGCCGAGGTACAGGGAGGGGAACGGCCGCGCGTCGGCGGTCCGGCCGCCGATGGTGATCCCGATCAGCGAGCCGACGCCGTAGAGCGCCAGGACCGCGGGCACCCAGGCGGGCTCCAGGCCCGTGGTGTCGACCAGCAGCACGCTCAGGTAGCTGAAGGAGGCCAGCAGGGCTCCCGTGGCCAGCGCGGTCGTGCCGTACGCGAGCCAGAGCCTGGGGTTGAGCATGGAGCGCAGCTCGACGGACACGCGCGGGGTCGCGCCGGCCTCCGGGCGGCCGCCCGGGATGGTGGCGAGCACGCCCGCTCCGGCCAGCGCCGACAGCGCCGCGACCGCCCAGAACGCGGCCCGCCAGCCGAGGTGCTGGCCGATGACCGTGCCCAGGGACAGCCCGATGATGGTGGCGACCGTCAGGCCGCCGGCGAGCACGCTCATCGCCTTGCCGCGGGCGTTCGCGGGCACCAGGCCGACCGCCGTGCTCGCCGCCACGGCCCAGAAGCCCGCGTACACGAACGCACCCACGACGCGCGTGGCGAACACCACGGTGTAGCTCGACGTCAGCGCGCCCGCGACGTGCGACAGGGCGAAGACCGCGATGAACGTCAGCAACGCCGTACGGCGTGGCCAGCGCAGGGTGAGGACGGCCAGCACCGGCGCGCCCACCAGCATCCCCATGGCGAACGCCGAGATCAGCAGCCCCGCCTCGGGCACGGACACGCGCAGGTCGGCGGCCATCTCCGGGAGCAGCCCGGCCAGCATGAGCTCAGAAGTGCCCTGCGCGAAGATCGAAAGCCCCAATATGTAGACGGCCAAGGGCATGGCGTTTCTCCTTTTTGGATTGATCGGTGCAAAACTAGGGCGTAAAAAAGATCAGAAAACGCCCAGGGCGGTTTTCGCGATCGACTCGAGCCCGTCCCGGCCCGTCCCGCCCCGCGCGGCCACGCGCAGGCCGCTGACGGTGGCGAAGACGAAGTGCGCCAGGGCGAGCGGGTCCTTCGCCGCGTCGATCTCGCCCCGCGAGCGGCCGGTCTCGATGGCGGCCCGCAGCATCTCCCGGCGCGTGTCGTTGTCGCGCCGCAGCAGCTCGGCGATCTGCGGGTCGTGCGGGGCGAGCTCGGTCATCGAGTTGACCACCAGGCACCCGGACGGCTCGCCGGGGACGGGGTCGACGGCCCACCACAGGACGGTCCTGATCTTCTCCTTGAGCGGCAGGTCGGCGTCCAGGGTCTCGGCGAGCGCGGCGTTGCGCTGGTCCATGTAGCGGCGCAGGGCCTTGACGAACAGGTCGTGCTTGCTGGCGAAGGTGTTGTAGATGCTGCTGCGCCCGAGCCCGGTGGCCGTGCACAGGTCCGCCGTCGAGGTGGCCTCGAAGCCCGCGGACCAGAACGCGCGCATGGCAGCCTCGACGGCGCGTTCCTCCTCGAACTTCCTCGGTCGCCCCATATCTCGCACACTACCCGTTTTGGAATGAGTGGTGCAATACGTCAGCCGTCCCGCCGGAACGTGTCCAGGAACACCTTGCGGGTCTCCGCCTGGTCGTCCCACTTGAGCTCGGGCAGGTCGAAGGTGATCTTGTAGGCGGTGATGTCGTCGATCGTGACGTACCGGGTGAGCGCGTGCATGGGGACGCCGCTGGAGGTGGTGTAGGTGTACTCCCAGTCGGCGGCCTGCCAGCCGCGATAGTCGACGGCCTGGAGCTGCACCTGGATGTAGCCCTCCACACCGCCCTTGGCCTCCTGGCGGCCCAGCTCGGACAGCCCTCCGTCGGTCTGCGGGCTCACCTTCTGGACCATGATCCGCATGCCGGAGTCCTTCGGCCCGCTGAACGTGGTCACCCCACCCGACGTGGCCGGCTTCCAGCCCGTGGGCACGGCGGCGGCGAACCCGGCCGTGCCGTGCTCGGTGTAGCCCGAGGGGATCGCCGAGGGCTCGGCGATCTGGGGTTTCGCGGGCGAGGACGTCCCGGTCTGCGGCGTGGCCGCCGGCTGGGGCGGCGGCCCACCCGGCATGAGGAACATCACGGCGGCCACGACGACGGCCACCGCCACGATCGCGCTGATGATCGTGAGCGGCGTCGGCCGCCCGCGGCGCACCCACATCCCCTCGTCCTCGTCGGGCCTGCGCCGGCTCTTGCCGGTGCGCGGCGCCGCGCTGGGCAGCGTGGCCAGGCGGTTGTGACCGAGGTCGCGGGACAGGTCGCGCGACTGCTCGCGCAGGTCCTCGGCCGAGGCCAGCGGCCACGGCGTGGCGGCGGACGTACGGCTGTCCGTGGTCAGCGGCAGGATCGGCGCCGGCTGCGGGCCGGAGTCGTCGCCGAGGCCCCTCGGGGCCCGGTGCGGGCCCGACGGCATGCCGAAGGCAGACTGGGCCCCCGAGGGGCCGCCGAACTCTGGCGGCGGCGGCACCAGCTGGTCGGTCCTGTGGCTGCCGGAGGGGCTCGTCAGGCCGTCGTACGGCATCGCGTGGCCACCGGACGGGCTGGTCAGCGGGTCGTACGGCACGCGGATCGGACCCGAGGGCGTCTCCACGATCCGCGAGGGCATCGGCCCCGACGGCGACTCCAGCAGCCCGGAGGCCGGCGTGTCCCCCGGGGCGGGCCCGCCGGGGGGCAGCGTCTCGGCCGGGCGCGGACGGACGGAGCCGTGCGCGCGCAGCACCGCCTCCAGCATCTCGATGACCTGGTCGGAGGTCAGCCGCTGGGCCGGGTCCTTGCGCAGCAGGCCCTCGATCACCGGCATCAGCGAGCCGGCCCGCTGGGGCGCGATCGGGTCCTGGGTGAGCACCGCGCCGAGCACCGCCACCGGATCGGGCCCCTCGTACGGCGGCCGCCCCTCAAGGGCCGCGTACAGCGTCGCGCCGAACGACCACAGGTCGGCCGCCTGCGTGATCGGCTGCCCGGACAGGCGCTCCGGCGGGATGTACGCGGGCGACCCCATGAGCAGGCCGGTCTGCGTGATCGTCACGTCGCCCTCGACGGCCGCGATGCCGAAGTCGGTCAGCACCACCCGGTCCTGGGTCAGCAGCACGTTGCCGGGCTTGATGTCGCGGTGCAGGATCCCCGCGGAGTGCGCGTGCCTGAGCGCGTCGAGCACCCGGATGCCGATCTCGGCCGCCTGCAGCACCGGCAGCGGCCCGCTCTGGCGTACGGCCTGCTCCAGGGACCACGCCCGGACCAGCTCCATCACGATCCACGGGCGGCCGTCCTCCTCGACCACGTCGTGCACGGTGACGATGCCGGGATGCGTCAGCCGCGCGGCCGACCTGGCCTCGCGCAGCACGCGCCGGTGGGCCCCCTGCATGCCCGCGTGGTCGAGCCCGAACGGGAGGAGCAGCTCCTTGACCGCCACGTCCCGGTCGAGCAGGACGTCGTGGGCGTGCCACACCATGCCCATGCCGCCCCTGCCGACGGGCGACATGAGCCGGTAACGCCGGCCGATCAGACGACCCTGGCTCTGCGGGGCGCCGCTCGGGGCGCCTCCCTCCGCGCCGGGGCCGCTGAGCAAGCGGTCGGCTGCCATGATCCCGCCCCCATCCCGCGCTACGAGCAATCAAAAGTGGTTCGTTACGATATCGGCGGGGCATGCGCAAGGGAAGCTGGAGCAACCTTACAAAGGTCTTGACCTGCGTAAATATCGCCATTCAGATGGCTTGTTCCGCCAATGCGATCAATGCAGTAGTGAATGCCTCTACAGGGGGTTTGACCAGGCCTGCTCCTACCTGACCGGTTCCCGCGACGCGGCCCGCGATGCCGGTGTTGACCACGGGCAGCAGGCCCGTTCTCGCGACGAGAGTTACATCGATGCCCACCGGCGTGCCGCGGAAGCCGAGCCCCGGAATGTGGTAGGCGGGGTGCTCGGCGAGCGTGATCTCGTACATGGAACGGGTGGCCCGCACCGCGTCGGCCACCTCGCCGCCCACGAACCGCACGATGGCCGGCGCCGCCGCCATCGCGAACCCGCCCAGGCCCGAGGTCTCCGTGATCGTGGAGTCGCCGATGTCCGGGTTCGCGTCGTCAGGCCCGTACGAGCCGAGGTAGAGCCCGTCGGGCACGCCGGCCGGCCCCGTGAACCACCGCCCGCCCAGCCCCGAGACCTGGATGCCGAAGTCGGTGCCGTTCCTGGCCATGGCGACGACCATGGACGAGCCGGGCACGTCGCGGGCGGCGTCGGTGCTGACCTTGGCGGCGGCCATGGCGGCGTTCAGGAAGAAGTGGTCGTTGCCGTTGATGAAGCGCAGCACCTCCGCGGCCGCGCCCGGGGCGGCCTCGACGACGGCCGGGGCCAGCTCGCGCAGCAGGAGCGAGGTGGCGGCGCGGTTGCGGTTGTGCAGCTCGTCGCCCATCTGCAGGGCCTGCGCCATCAGCGAGCGCAGGTCGAGCGGCCCCGTGCGCTCCAGCGTCGCCGCCAGGGCGGGGCCGAGCACCGCGTCCATCCAGCGCAGCCGCTCCAGCACCTCGGGCCCGTAGGCGCCGTACCGGAGCACCTTGCCCAGGCCCTCGTTCAGCGAGCAGTACGCGGTGCCGCCGTGCTCGTCGTCGCGTACCTCGAACAGCCACATGGACGGGCTCACCACGCCCGCCATCGGGCCCACAGTGGCGTGCCCGTGGCACGGCCGCAGCGCGATCTCACCCGCCGCCAGCCTGCGCCCGGCCTCGTGCTCGTCGCCCGCCAGGCCCTCCAGCAGCATCGCGCCGATCAGCGCGCCGCGCATCGGGCCCGACGCGCGTTCCCACGTGATGGGCGGGCCCGCGTGCAGGAACGTGCCCGCCGCCAGCACCTCCGAGGCCCGGCGCACCCCCACCAGGTGCGGGCGGGCCGAGGTCAGCCTGCTCACGGCCAGCTCGTTGGCGACCTGCCTGCGCGGGTCGGCGAGCACCGCGGCCAGGGCCTCGGCGGTGCCGGGCAGCGGCGGGCGCCAGGACACCGGCGTCGTCTCGACGGCCTGCGCCCTGAGCGCCTCGTCGAGCAGGCCCGCGCCCACCGTGATGACGCGGGACGGGACGGACAGCGGGCTCATACGAGGCTCCTGGCGTGCCGGGCGGCCTGGGCGTTGGAGGTGAAGACGGCCGCGCCCGCCTCGCGGAAGGCGGCGGCCTGGCGGTGCAGGTCCTGGGGGTCGCCTTCGGTGCCGATGAGCGCGATCACGACCGTGGCGGGGGTGCGGGCGACGGCGTGCGCGAGCGAGGCGGCCGGGTCGGGGTCGGCGCCGTGGCCGAGCACGACGTCCATGAGCACCAGGTCCGTCTCCTGGGCGCGGGCCAGCGCCTCCACACGCAGGGTCGGGTCGATCATGGGATGCGCCCTGCCCCTGGTGTAGACGTCGTCGCCGTAGTCGACGAAGTCGCCCTTGGCGGCTACCAGAGCGGCCTCGGTGCTGAGCGTCCCGCCGGAATAGACGCCCTTGATGGTCTTGGCCCGGCTCTGCTTGCCCGACCACGCGGGCCAGGAGGGCCACTCGGGCACCGGCCGGCCGAGCGCTCGCAGGGTCCGCTCGGTGGCCTCCGTCAGGTCGGACTCGGGGAGCAGCGCGGGCACCACCGGCGTGCGCAGATCTCCCACGGCCTCCCGTACGGTCTGCGCGACCTCGGGGGACGGCGGCTTGGAGATCAGCACGATCAGCTCGGTGGCCGGGTCCTCGTCCAGCATGCGCAGGGCCCGCAGCGTGGACAGGCCGCCCACCTCGGCCGACAGGTCCCTTCCGCCCACCCCGAGCACGTGGCTGACGCCGGTGCCGGCCCAGTCGAGCAGGGACGTCACCTGCTGGGCCCCGGTGCCGGACGCGGCCACCACGCCGACGGGGCCGGGGGTGAGGACGTTCGCGAAGCCCAGGCCGACGCCGCCGAGCACGGCGGTGCCGCAGTCGGGGCCCATCACGAGGACGTCCGCGGCCTCCGCGAGCTCCTTGAGCCGGCGTTCCTCGGCCACGGGGACGCCGTCACTGAAGATCATGACGGGGAGCCCCGCCTGGACGGCGTCCAGCGCCTCGGCGAAGGCGTGCTCGCCCGGGGTGGAGACCAGGACCAGGTCGGCCGGCGTGCCGGCGGCCGCGCGGGTGGTCAGCGGGGGCTGGTCGGCCGTGGTCGGCTCCGGGCGGCGGAAGGTCGCGAGCTGCCGGTCGGCCTCCTCGACGGCCGCGCCGGCGTCGCGGGCGCGTACGGCTATCAGGAGGTCGCCGGGGCCGGCCTGCGGGACGGTGAAGCCCAGGTCGCGGAGGACGGCGAGGTTGAGCTCGGTGGCCATGGCGACCATGGCGGCCTCCACGCCCGACATTTCGGTCAGCGCCCGACTTATACGCATCAGGGAGATGGAGTCGACGTACGCGCCTTTCCGTACCAGCACCGTGTCGGCGCTCATCGCGGCCCGCTCAGCGCGAGGACGGCGGTCAGGCCGATGGCGACGCCCTGGGCCAGGTCGGAGCCCGAGGTGTGGCCGAGGCGGTGGAGGCGGTGCAGGGCCGGTTCGAGGGCCTGCCCGCCCGCGATGCCGCGCAGCACCGCGGTCACCTCGGGGCTGGTCTCGCCCCTGGCGGCGCAGTGCAGGAGCGTGGCCGAAATGGGCGTCGTACGCGTCCTCGCGTCGAACGTCACGGTCGCCGCCAGCCAGTCGGCCAGCCAGACCGCCCGGTCCGCCCCGGCCGCCGCGCCCAGGTGCCGCAGCGTCACCAGCAGCCCCGCCAGGACGTCGTCGCCGCTCGGCGTCAGGCCGGGCCCCAGGCCCATGAGCTGTTCGGCCGCCGTCACGGCCCCCAGCAGCCAGCCCTTCGCGCAGCTGTCGGCCAGCAGCTCGACGGCGCCGTTTCCGGCCAGCCCCGGTTGCGGCGGGTCGCCGAAGCGGGCGGCGGCCTGTTCGAGCCGGACCCGATCGATCCGGCCCAGAGGCGGGGCCGGGTCCCACCAGCGGCGCACGCCCAGGCTCAGCGGGCCCAGCTCGATGTTGCGGTCGCCCACAGAGGCGTCGTCGCCCACCGTGACGCTCGGCAGCGGGCCGGCCAGCAGCACGGAGTTGGGCAACCGGGTGGCCGCGCCCGTGATGACGGCGATCACCGAAGGCTCCAGGTCCGTCCTGACCTCGAGATACACCCCCGCCGGGAACGCGGCGAGCACCCGGGCGGGGCGGCGCGGCGACTCCAGGACGGGGCGTACCGCCGTGCTGGCCGCGCCCGTGACGTGGATGCGCGTACGCCTCGCGTGAGTACTGACGGTCACCGAACCTCCCATCCGACCTTGGACCTGACCGTAAAACGCTCCGGGAACCCTCCGTACGGGTAAATTTGCCAACAGTCAGCGGGAAGGTTGGCTCTTCCTGACAGACGGTTTCTGGGGTCACAATCTCCACATGGAGCCCCCCGTCCGTCTCGCCAGCACCGGGACGATCATTCACGGTGTTTCCGTCGGAGAGGTGCTCGGCGTCTCCACCCTCGCCGAGGCCCGGCTGATCGCGGGGGAGAGCGGGCTGGGCCGCATCGTGCAGCGGCTGAACGTCATGGAGGTCCCCGACATCCTGGCCTGGGTCAAGCCGCACGAGCTGCTGCTGACCACCGGCTACCCGCTGCGCAACACGCCGCAGTCGCTCGGCCGGCTGGTCGCCGACCTGGACGAGCGCGGGCTGTCGGCGCTGGCGATCAAGCTCGGCCGATATGTGGACGAGCTGCCCGACGAGATGGTCGAGCAGGCCGACCGGCTCGGCTTCCCGCTCATCCTGCTGCCTAACGACGTCGGGTTCGACGACATCCTCAACCAGGTGCTGACCGACATCCTCAACCGCCAGGCCGCCGTGCTCGCCCGCGCCGAGGAGGCGCACCGGGCGCTGGTGCAGGTGGTGCTGGCCGGCGGCGGGCTCAACGAGGTGGCCGCCGAGGTGGCCCAGCTGCTCGACGTGTCGGTGGCGGCCGTGGACGGCTCGGGCCGGATGCTGGCCACCGCGGGGCCCGCCGAGCACGTGGCCGTCCTGCGCGAGTCGATCTCCCAGGAGGGCCCGCCCCGTACGCCCGCCCCGGGCCGGGCGCGGTCGTTCGCCTCGGTGCCGGTGCTGGCCGGGGGCCACCACCACGGGAGGATCGTCGCCTACAGCCCGTCCGGGGCCATCCGCGACAGCGACGTCGGCATCCTCGAACGCGCCGCCACCGTGGCCGCGCTGGTCGTCACCCGGCAGGAGGCGGTCAACGCCGTCGAGAGCAAGTACCGCGCCGACTTCCTGCGCGACGTGCTCACCGGCCGGGCGGGCACGGCGGAGCGGGTCACCGCCAGGGCGCGGGCGTTCGGGTGGGACCTCGCGCGGCCCGTGACCGTACTGGTGGCCGAGCTGGACCCGGACGGCGACGAGCGCAGCGCGCAGGACCGGCTGGTGGCGTGCTGGACGGCGGCGATGCGCCGGCACGACCCGCGCGGGGCGGTGGCGGGGTTCTCGCACGAGGTGGTGGCCGTGGTGGACGCCTCGATCGACGCGACCCGGGTCGCCAAGGACGCGGCCTCGGCCTTCGCCGACGTGCCGCCCGCGACGTTCTCGACCGGCACCTCCCGGCCCAGCCCGGGGGCGGAGACGCTGCCGGAGGCGTACTCGCAGGCGCTGAAGGCGGCCCGGGTGGGCCGCCAGCTGCACGGGCCCGGCGCCGTCGCCCACTTCGACCAGCTCGGCGTCTACCGGCTGCTGTCCCTGGTCAACGACACGGACGAGCTGCACGCCTTCGTACGCGAGACGCTCGGCCCGCTCGCCTCCGACACCGACGCCGAGAACTCCGACCTCCGCCGCACCCTGCAGGTGCTCCTGGAGACCAACCTGAACGTGGCCGAGACGGCGCGGCGCCTCCACTTCCACTACAACACCCTCCGCTACCGGATCGGGAAGCTGGAGCGCCTGCTCGGCAACTTCACCGACGACCCGCACCTGCGCCTCAACCTGACCCTGGCCCTGCACGTGCTGCGGATGCGCGGCATCTAGGGTTGGGGGTGTGGACTTCGAACTGCGCTCCGAGTACATCCCGCTGTGTGACCTGCTGAAGTACTGCGGGATCACGGAGACGGGCGGCATGGCCAAGCACCTGGTCGCCGAGGGGATGGTGCTGGTGGACGGCGAGGTGGAGCTGCGCAAGCGCGCCAAGATCCGCTCGGGGCAGGTGGTCAGCGGGGAGGGGTTCTCCATCCGGGTGGAGTAGCGCGAACGTCTCGGACGGACCGGCGGAAGAAGAGGCGATCCGATCCTCACAGTGAAACAGATCGCGTGTGCGCGAGGTTTTCACTGGCCCCGCGCGTAGATTTGGCAGATCATGCCCGTGTAGGAGCGTTACGGCGGGCCTAATGTGCCCGCAACGGAACGTGTCGCCGGCCCAGTACAAGAGGGGCTCTCCATGGTTTTGGGATGGACCAAACACGGTGACGGCAAGCACCTGGCGCCCGGAGAGGTGGTCAGGCCCGACGAGCGGCTGAGCTGGCCCAGGATGGTGGGCTTCGGGGCGCAGCACGTGATCGCGATGTTCGGCGCGACGTTCGTCTTCCCCCTGGTGATGGGGCTGGACCCGAACGTCGCCGTGATGATGTCAGGCGTCGCGACGATCCTGTTCCTGCTGATCGTGAAGGGGAGGGTGCCCAGCTATCTCGGCACCAGCGCCTCCTTCGTCGGCGGGGTGCTGGCCATCAGGGCCGCCTATGGCGGTGACACGGCGGGCGCGGACGCGATCGTGACCGGCGCGATCCTGGTCGCCGGGTTCGTGCTGGCGCTGGCCGGGCTGGCGATCCACTTCCTCGGGGTGCAGATCATCCACCGCGTCTTCCCGCCCGTGGTCACGGGGGCGGTCGTCATGCTGATCGGGTTCGGGCTGGCGTACGTGGTGGCGGACGTCTACTGGCCGCAGGACCACTGGGTCGCGCTCATCACCATGCTGGTCACGTTCGTGGTGATCGTGCTGTTCAAGGGGTTCGTCGGCCGGATCGGGGTGCTGGTCGGGCTGATCACGGGGTTCGTGCTGTCGTGGGTGCTGGACAAGGCCGCGGGGCCCGTCACATCCGTGCTGCCCGGGGCCAACCTGCGCGACGCGGCGGGCGCGAGCTGCCCGGCCGAGGGGACGTACTGCGTGGCCACGGCCTTCCCGCACGACCGGGTGAACTTCGACTCCGTGGCGTCGGCGCCCTGGTTCGGGGTGCCGGACTTCCACGCCCCCGACTTCAAGACCTCCGCCGTGCTGCTGGTGCTGCCCGCCGTCATCGCGCTCATCGCCGAGAACATCGGGCACGTCAAGGCCGTCGGCGAGATGACCGGGGCCGACGTGGACCCGTACGTGGGCCGGGCGGTGGCGGCCGACGGCGTGGGCACCATGGTCGCCAGCGCGGTCGGCGGCTCGCCCACCACCACGTACGCCGAGAACATCGGCGTCATGGCGGCCACCAAGGTCTACTCGACCGCCGCCTACTACATCGCCGCGATCATCGCCATCCTGTTCGGGCTCTGTCCCAAGTTCGGCGCGCTGGTCGCCGCGACCCCGGGCGGCGTGCTGGGCGGGGTCACCGTCATCCTGTACGGAATGATCGGCCTCCTCGGCGCCAAGATCTGGATCGAGAACCGCGTCGACTTCTCCGACCCCGTCAACATGGTTCCGATCGGCGCGGGCATCATCCTGGCCATCGGACCTGTGAGGCACTTCATCGGAGGCGACTTCACCCTTGAGGGGATCGCGTTCGGCACCATCGTGGTGCTGGGCGGGTACCACCTGCTGCGGGCCATCGCCGGACGGCCCGCCCGGCCGGTCGGGAGCGAGGCCGGGTGAAACCGCCCCCGTTCGAGTACCACGCCCCCCGCGACCTCGACGAGGCGCTCCGCACCCTCGCGGAGGTGGGCGGGAAGGTGCTGGCCGGAGGGCAGAGCCTGATCCCCATGCTCAACATGCGGCTGGCCGCTCCCGAGCATCTCGTCGACATCAACCGTGTCCAGGGGCTGGCGGTCATGGAGGCGGCGCCGGACGGTGTCCGGGTGGGGGCGGCGGTCCGCCACTCGCGGGCGGAACGGGCCGGGGCGCATCCGCTGCTGAGCCGGGCGCTGCGGCTGGTCGCCCATCCGGTGATCCGCAACCGGGGCACCGTGGTGGGCAGCCTCGTGCACGCCGACCCGGCCGCCGAGCTGCCCGCCGTGCTGGCCGTCCTGGGCGGTTCCGTCCGGGTCGCCCGCTGGCAGGGGCAGGTACGCGACGTCGGCGCCGAGGAGTTCTTCGTCGGGCCCATGGAGTCGGCGGTCCAGCCGGGCGAGCTGGCCGTGTCGGCATATTTCCCGGCATTGGGTCCGCGTACCGGGGCAGCTTTCGAGGAGGTGGCCCGGCGGCACGGCGACTACGCCCTGGCCGGCGTCTGCGCCGTCGTCACGCTCGGCGAGGACGGCCGCGTCGAGGCCGCCAGGCTCGCCTGCATCGGCGTCGGCCACGTGCCGGTCGTCGTGGACGTGACGGAGAGCCCCGCGGACGCGGCGCGGATCGTACGCGACCGGGTCGAACCCGAGGGCGACATCCACGCCTCGGCCGCCTACCGCCGCCACCTCGTCGGCGTGCTGGCCGAGCGGGCCGTGCGGAACGCGACCAGGGAGGCACAGGACCGTGGAGCATGAGATCACGCTCGTCGTGAACGGCACGGCCAGGCGGGTCAGCGTGCCCGCCCGCCGCCTGCTGTCCGACTGCCTGCGCCACGACCTCGGCCTGACCGGCACCCACGTCGGCTGCGAGCACGGCGTCTGCGGCTGCTGCACCGTCCTGCTCGACGGGGAGCCGATCCGGTCGTGCCTGACGTTCGCGGTCAGCGTGGACGGGTCCGAGGTCACCACCGTCGAGGGGCTGGGCACCGCGGACACGTTGTCGCCGGTCCAGAGGGCTTTCGCCGAGTGTCATGGACTGCAGTGCGGGTTCTGCACGCCGGGGTTCCTGTGCACGGTGACCGCCCTGCTGCGCGACAACCCCGCCCCCACGGACGAGGAGGTGCTGGAGGGCATCTCGGGCAACCTGTGCCGGTGCACCGGCTACCAGAACATCGTCAAGGCCGTCCACCGGGCAGCCGAGCTGCTGGCGGAGGAAGCATGACGACGAGGCTGTTCGGGGAGCCCGTGCAGCGGCGGGAGGACCCCAGGCTGCTCACCGGCGGCGGCCGCTACCTCGACGACCTGGGCCCGGACGCGCTGGCCGTCGCGTTCGTACGCTCGCCGCACGCGCACGCCCGCATCCGCGACATCGACGTGGACCCCGCGCTCGACGTCGACGGGCTCGTCGCCGTCTACACCTGGGAGGACCTGCCCGAACGGGTCGGCCGGCCGCTGCCGCTGCTGATCCCGCACCCGGCGCTCACCCACGGGCGCACCGCGTACCCGCTGGCCAGGGACGTCGTCAGGCACGTCGGCGAGCCGGTGGTCATGGTGGTGGCGAAGGACAGGTACGCCGCCGAGGACGCCTGCGCGCTCATCCAGGTCGACTACGAGCTCCTCAAGCCGGTCGTCGGCCTGGAGGAGGCCGTGCAGGGCGCCCAGCTCGTGCACGAGGACGTGCCGGGCAACGTCGGGGCGCACCTCGTCCAGGAGGTCGCCGGGACGGACGGGCGCGGCGCCCGGGAGGCGATCGAGACCGCGCCGCACACGCTGGCCTTCCGGCTCGACATCGAGCGCAGCGCCAGCATGCCGCTGGAGGGGCGCGGCGTGTACGCCCGGTGGGACGGCCGGGACCTGCGCGTCTACTCCAGCACCCAGACCTCCACCAGCGTCCGCATGGCCGTCGCCGCCGCGCTGGAGCTGCCGCTGCCGCAGGTCGAGGTGATCGCGCCCGACGTGGGCGGCGGCTTCGGGGTGAAGATCGTGCACCCGTGGCCCGAGGAGGTGCTGGTGCCGTGGGCCGCCATGACGCTCGGGCGCGAGATCAAGTGGACGGAGGACCGCAGGGAGCACTTCATCTCCTCGGCCCACGAGCGCGGCCAGGTCCAGTACGTACGGGTCGGCTTCGACGACGACGGCCGCGTGCTCGGCCTGGACGTGACGATCCTGCACGACCACGGCGCCTACACGCCCTACGGGATCATCGTGCCGATCGTCACCTCGACGCAGCTCCTGGGGCCGTACAAGATCGGGGCCTACCGGGTCGAGTTCACCGCCGTCTACACCAACACCGTGCAGGTCACGCCCTACCGGGGGGCCGGCAGGCCGCAGGGCGTGTTCTGCATGGAGCGGACCATGGACAAGATCGCCCGACACCTGGGCAAGGACCGCACCGAGGTGCGCGAGGTCAACTTCATCGGGCCCGACGAGTTCCCGTACGACCAGGGGATGACCTTCCAGGACGGCCGGCCGCTGATCTACGACAGCGGCGACTACCCCGAGATGCTCCGCATGGTCAAGGAGCTGATCGGCTGGGACTCCTTCGAGGCGCGGCCCGGCAGGGGCATCGGCGTCGGGTGCTACGTCGAGGGCACCGGCGTGGGGCCGTACGAGGGCGGGCACGTGCAGGTGACCTCCGACGGGCGGGTGCACGTGTCCACCGGGCTCACCTCGCAGGGGCAGGGGCACGAGACGGCCTTCGCGCAGATCGCCGCGACCGAGCTGGGCGTGCCCATCGAGCGGGTGAGCGTCGTCACCGGCGACACCCGCAGGTTCGGCTACGCCGTGGGCACGTTCGCCTCGCGGGCGGCCGTCGTCAGCGGCAACGCCATCGCGCTGGCCTGCAGGAAAGTACGCGAGAAGGCGCTGCGGATCGCCGCCGACGCGCTGGAGGCCGACCCGGCCGACCTGGAGATCACCGACGGGATGGTGCACGTGGCCGGCACGCCGAGCGCGTCCGTCCCGCTGTCCACGGTGGCGGTGCTGGCCAACCCGCTGCGCTACGCCTTCGACGACGAGACGGCCAAGGCCACCCAGTTCTCCGGCACCGCGTCGCCCGACCGGCCGCCGGTGGCCGAGGGCGAGGAGCCGGGGCTGGAGGGGCGCGACTACTACTCGCCGATCAGGTCCACGTTCGCGTCGGGCATGCACGCGGCGATCGTCGAGACCGACCCGGACACGGCCCAGATCAAGGTGGTGCGCTACGCGGTCGTGCACGACTGTGGCCGGCTGATCAACCCGATGATCGTGGAGGGCCAGATCCACGGGGGAGTGGCGCAGGGCATCGGCGGGGCGCTCTACGAGCGCATGGTGTACGACTCGCACGGCCAGCTCGTCAACGCCTCCTTCATGGACTTCCTCATGCCGTACGCGACGGAGATCCCCCACGTCGAGACCGCCCACCTGGAGACGCCGTCGCCGCTCAACCCGCTCGGCGTCAAGGGCGCGGGCGAGGCCGGCGTGATCCCCGTCTCCGCGGTCATCGCCTCGGCGATCGAGGACGCCGAGGGCATCGAGATCGACCGCATGCCCATCTCCCCGTCCGAGCTCTTCGACCTGCGCGCCGCCGGACGGTGATCCACGCCGTGCGATGATCGGTGCCATGCGTGCGCCCGCTTCCGGTCTGACCGAATTCCCCGCCGTCCCCGCCGACGTCCGCCTGATCGATCTGGCCTGGAACGACCTCGCCGAGGTGCCCGCCTGGGTGGCCGGGCTCACCGCGCTGGAGGAGCTCAGGCTCGACGGCAACCGGCTGCGCTCGCTGCCGGACCTCTCGGGGCTCACCGCGCTGCGCGCGCTGCACCTGGACGGCAACGAGCTGACGTCCTTCCCCGGCTGCCCTCCGGGCCTGGAGGTGCTCTTCCTGTACGGCAACCGCGTCGGCGCGATCCCCGACCGGCTGAGCCCCGCCCTGCGGCACCTCGCGGCGGGCGGCAACGGGCTGACCGGCGTGCCAGGCTCGCTCTGGAAGCTGACCGGCCTCGAATCCCTCAACCTCGCCGAGAACGCGCTCACCGAGGTCCCGGCCACGATCGGCGGGCTGACCCGGCTGCGCATGCTGGACCTCGGGCACAACCGGCTCACCTCCATCCCGCCCGAGCTGGGCGACCTCGACCTGACCGACTACCTCTACCTGAGCGACAACCAGTTCACCGAGGTGCCGGAGGCGATCGGGCGGCTGGACCGGCTCACCTACCTCAACCTCACCGACAACCGGCTCACCCGGCTGCCCGAGTCGCTGGGGCGGATGGCCGCGCTGGTGGAGCTGCGGCTCTACAACAACCGGCTGGAGTCGCTGCCCGAGGCCATCGGCGGCCTGGCCGGGCTAAGGGAGCTGCACGCGCAGGGCAACCGGCTGACCCGCCTGCCCGCGTCCATCGCCGAGCTGGGCGAGTTGCGCGTGCTCGACCTGCGTGACAACCAGCTCCGCGAGCTGCCGGACCGCCTGCCGCCCGGGCTCAGGCACCTCGATCTGCGCAACAACCGGCTGCGCGAGCTGCCCGCTGATCTGCCCCCGCTGGAGAAGCTCGACCTGCGGTGGAACAAGCTCGACGGCGAGCCGGAGGTGCTGCGACGGCTCCGCGATCAGGGCTGCGTCATCCTGCGCTGAGGAAATCGCTCCGGTTTTGGGGTGAACCGGGGTGAACCGGGCTGATCGAGGGTGCGTACCTCCGCACATGACGACATTTCCACGTCTGGCCGCTTTCGCGCTGCTGGCCGGACTGGTCGCCGGATGCTCCTCAGGGGGCTGGGGCGACTACGTCGCAGCGGGCGAAACGCAGAAACCAGCGGCAATCCTCACCGTCGAGCAACTGTCCGCCAAGGTCGGCTGCAAGCCGAAGATGCAGGTCGAGGCCTCCGACCTCCGCACCGGCTACTGCAAGACCAAGGCCGGCCAGTTCTTCGTCAACACGTTCGCCAGCGAGAAGCTCAAGGACGAGTGGATGGACCGGGCGCCGGAGTACAACCCGCACCTGGTCGGCCCGCAGTGGACCGTCCTGGGCCCGCTCCCGGTGCTGGAGCAGCTGAAGGAGCCGCTCAGCGGGGATCTGCACCTGATGGACCACAGGGTCTCCCAGACGCCGGCGCCACCGAAGTAACCAATCGGTATGGGGTGAACCGGGGCCGGTGGGCCCGCGTACCTTCGCACATGACGACACTTCCACGTCTGGCCGCTTTCGCGCTGCTGGCCGGACTGGTCGCCGGATGCTCCTCAGGGGGCGCGGGCGGCTATGTCGCAGCAGCCGGAAAGCAGGGCCACGCCGCCCCCCTCACCGTCGAGCAGCTCTCGGCCAAGGTCGGCTGCAAGCCGAAGATGCAGGTCAACGCCGCCGAGATCCGCACCGGCTACTGCAAGACCCCCGATGGCGAGTTCTTCGTCACGACGTTCAAGACCCAGGCGGGCAAGGACGCCTGGATGGACGCCGCCCCCGAGTACAACCCCCACCTGGTCGGCAACCTCTGGACCGTGCTGTCCAGTCGCAAGGTGCTCGACCTGCTCAAGGAGCGGCTCGGCGGCGACCTCCACCTCACTGATCACCGTACGAAGCAGATGAAGACCGTCGGCTAGCGGGCCCTGGCCAGCTCGTACTGGGCCCAGACCTCGACCGGGGTCGCGACCCTGTCCAGGAACATCAGGCCGTCCATCCGGCAGTCGCAGGGGTTCTGCTCCCTGGTGTTCTGCGGGTAGCTCCCGCCGATCTTGATGCCTCTCGGGTCCGTCGCCGAGGTGGCGTCCGGCTCGGGGTCCCCTTCGACGCCCCACGGGTCGCCGGTGACCGAGTAGAACCCGTCGAGCGGGCGGCCGTTCCTGTAGAGCTTCATCGTCCCCGTGTCGAAGTCGAACGTCGCGGCCAGGAACACCCACTGGTCGCGCGGCAGCACCTCGCGCCAGGGCTTGTTCGCGGCGAACGTCTGGGAGGCGCCGCCGTCCACGCGCCGGGCGAGCGCCACGACCCGCAGCTCGCCGTTGACCGTGATGAGCTCCAGCAGCGCCCGCACGTCGTGCCCCTGGGAGTTGCCGCTGAGCACCCCGGCCAGGCCGATCGCGTTGAAGAAGTCGGCCGGGTCCTCGGTGTTGGAGTTGGGCGCCGGGCCGTCGCCCAGCATCTTGAACCAGCCCATGACCGTCACGCCCTTGACGGCGTTGAACGCGCGCAGCGTCGGCACGCCGTCCGCGCCGTAGACGCCGGCCTTCCAGTCGTCGTTGCCGGTCGTGACCGGGTCGACCTGGCGGGTCTGCAGCGCGTACGTGCTGCCCCGGTAGGCCTGGTCGGCCACGCGCATGGCGGCGCCGCCGTTGACCAGCGTGATGTTCGTGCCGGACAGGCCCTGGTCCTGCTCCTGGGCCGGGTCGGCCGGCAGCGGGTGCTCGAAGTCGTAGGCGGCCACCACGTGGCCGCGCAGGGTCGGCAGCACGTCCGGCGGGGTCCAGCCGGCCTTGGTGATCTTCCAGATCTTCCCGTTCGCCTTGGACAGCACGTAGAGCTCGCCCGCGCCGTCCTGGCCGAAGCGCAGGTCCACGCGGGTGCTGCCGGCCAGGTCCCGCATGGTCAGCTGCTTGCCGGAGGTGTCCACCAGCCGCGGCTTGTGGATCGTGGCCCGGCGGCCGCTGCGCTCGTTCATCTCGGCGGCGACGGTGAAGAAGACCTGGCCGTCCACGATGTCGCCGAACAGGTACTTGCCGTACAGCAGCGGCAGCTTCTGCCCGCGGTAGACGAACCCGCCGGTGACGGCGTGGCCGCTGTCGGAGGTGCAGGAGTGGCCGGGCGGCGGGTCGTGGTCGTAGGCGGCCACCGGGTACGTGTAGCCGTACTGCGCGTCGTCGTCCGGCAGCGTGTACAGGTGGCAGCGGTCGGCCTTGTTGAACACGAACGCGCCCTCGCGCTCGCTCCAGCCCAGGTTGTCGCCGGCGCCGACGTCGTAGATGGCCTCGATGGCGTGCTCGCCGATGTGGCCGAGGAACAGCCGGTTGCCGGCCTGCGGGTCCCAGCTGAAGCGGTGCGGGTCGCGCATGCCGTACGCGTAGATCTCGCCCAGCTTGCCGGCCTGGCCGGCGAACGGGTTCGCGGCCGGGATGCCGTACCTGCCGTTGGCGCCGTTCGTGCCGGCCGGGTCGATCCTGAGGATCTTGCCCTGCGGTATGGCCAGGTTCTGCGGGTCGTCGCTGGACGAGCCGCGGCCGCCGTCACCCGCGGCGACGTACAGCAGGCCGTAGTCCTTGTCGCCCCTGCGCGCCGTCGGGTTGAAGTCGATCTGCTGGATGCCGTGGATCTGGCCGCTGAAGCCGAGCCGCAGCATCTCCCTGCGGGTGCCGGAGAAGACGTTCGCCTTCGGGTCGGTGGCCGTCCACTCGGTGATGACGCCGTGGAACCTGGTGCCGGGCTGCGGCGTCAGGTCGGGCGTCTTCGTGGTCAGCGCGTCGCCCCACTCGGTGTGGACGGTGTAGAACTTGCCGTTCCTGGCGAATTCGGGGTGGAAGGTGGCGAAGCCGAACCCGCTGCCCAGGCCGCGCCCGGAGACGAAGTCGGGTGCGAAGGCGGCGCCGACGTCCAGGTACTCGCGCGGCCGGCCCTTGTCGAGGAAGTAGAGCTTGCCGTTGAGGTCGTTGACGAACAGGCGGCGCGAGCCGTCGGGCAGCTCGCCCAGGTAGTTGATCCTCGCCCACCGGACCAGGCGGGTGTCGACCGGATCGGGAGTCGTCTCCGTCTTCGGGAACGAGGCGAACTCCTCCAGCGTCAGCGTCAGCCCCGAGGCGGCGGGTTTCTCGGGGATGGGGTCGTCGATGGGGGTCGGGTCGGCCTGCGCGGCTGCCGGCGGCGCGCACAACGCGGTCACCAGCACCGCGGCGATCAGGCACCGGAGGGGTTTCGGCATACCTGTTCACCACCAGGGGAGTCGGGGGGCTATTGGTCGGCGCCGTCGCAGGCAGGGGTGCCCTTGACGGTCATGTCGCGCATCCTGCCGATGTTGTCGAACGAGCCGAAGCCGACCCGGCCCGACGCGAACGTGCGGTCGGTGGCCGTGATCAGCGGCGTGGTGGAGCCGTCCATGTAGACCGCGATGCGGCCGGTCTCGGCGCAGTGGGTGACGCGGACGCGGTGCCACTCCGTGTCGGTGACCGCGGGCGGCGCGCCCACCTGGCCGTTCCACTGGTCGTCGATGCGCAGCCGGTCCGCGTTGTCGACGACGAAGATCCCGTTGTGCGGGTAGATGGTGTTGTCCTGCGAGAGGTGGACGTAGTAGAACTCCGTGTCCGACCGGTAGCCGAACACGATGATCACGTCACGGTTGCTGACGCTGGTCGGGGTGTCCAGGCGGACCTGCGCGTCGATCCGCACCGAGCCGAACTCGGGGCCCGTCCTCAGCACCGCGTACTCGAAGGGCCGCCGCGGGCCCGGGCGGGCGACGCCGGCCTCGGCGAGGATCACCTGGTCGCCGGGGAACTGCCACTTGGCGGGCGTCACGGGCGCCCAGTTGCGCCCGTCGTTGACGTGCTTCACCCGGGCGCGGCCGGGGCCGCAGTCAGGAGCCGCGGTGTCGGTGGCGATGGTGGTGGCGGCCTGCGCGGGGATCGGTACGGACAGCGCGAGCAGGGCCGTCAGGAGGAGGGTGCGAAAGGCTGACATCCGGGATCCTCTCGCCGGGTGCGCTCTCGTAAGCGCTTCCGAAAGCGCTTTCTTTTGAACTTCGAGCGGATCTTAACCCGGGGGATCAGGCTGTCAAGGGGCCCGGTGAGCCGGTGTCAAGGCGGCGGTGGGGCCGTGGAGGCGCGTACGACCAGCTCGTGCGAGGTACGGCGGCGGCGCGGGCGCGAGGCGGGCGGCTTGAGCACCAGTTCAAGCGCTTGCTTGCCCATCTCGACCATGGGCAGCCTGATCGTGGTGAGCGCCGGATAGACGTCACGCGCCACCGGCACGTCGTCGAACCCGGCCACCGAGATCTCTCCGGGCACCCTGCGCCCGTTGTTGAGCAGCCACGACAGCGCGCCCACCGCCATGGGGTCGTTGAGCGCGACCACCGCCGTCAGGTCGGGGTGCGCCCGCATCAGCCGGGCCGTGGCCGCCGCGCCGCCCTCCCTGGTGAAGTCGCCGTGCACGACGGGGAACGAGCGCCAGTCGAGCCCGGCCGCGGCGAGCGCCGCCCGCAGCCCGGCCAGCCGGTCCTCGACCGTGGTCAGGTTGGCCGGCCCGCCGAGCACGCCGAGGCGGCGGTGGCCCAGGTCGAGCAGGTGGTGCATGAGCGTGGAGCCGCCGGCCGCGTTGTCGGGCAGCACGGCGTCCACCGGCAGGTGGTGGCGGCCGATGACGGCCACCCGGCCGCCCGCCGCCGTGAACGAGCGCACCTCGGTGGCGGTGTCGGCCTCGGTCCCCGCCTCGACGTAGCCGGATCCGGCCAGCACGATCGAGGTCACGCGGTGGGCGCGCAACGCCCGGACCCTGGCCAGCTCGGCACGCGGGTCGCGCTCGGTCTGGCTGATGAGCGCCATGTAGCCACGGCTCTCGGTCTCGCGCAGCACGCCCCTGGCGATCTCGCCGAAGTAGGGGTCGCCGACGTCGTGCACGATCAGCCCGACCATGGACGCCTGCCCGCCGGCCAGGGCCCGCGCGTGGCTGTTGGGCACGTAGCCGACCTGGGAGGCGACCGCCTGGACGTGGGCGGCGACCTCGGCGCTCACGCCGGTGCTGCCCGTCAGGGCCCGGGAGGCCGTGGCCAGCGAGACCCCCGCGGCCTTGGCCACGTCGACGAGGCGGGGAAGATGAGATCGCTCGGTCATGCGCTGCGAACCCCCCTTGTCCGGGGCTGGATCTCGTGTAATCGTAACCGAAAGCGCTTACGTAAGCGCTTTCGCGGCGCCTCTTCTGACGGGGGTCTCCTCGATGGCAAGAGTTCTCAAGAGCCTGACGATCACCTCGATCTGCGCTTTAGCCCTGACCGCCTGCGCCAAGACCGACGAGCCGGGGACGGCTCAGCCGGCGGGACAGCAGCAGGGTCCGGTCAGGATCGGCATCTCCCTCCCGCTCACGGGCGACTTCGCCGAGCCCGGCAACGGCATCAAGGACGGCTACCAGGTCTGGGCCGACCAGGTGAACGCCAAGGGCGGACTGCTGGGCAGGAAGGTCGAGCTGATCTTCCGCGACGACGCCTCCGACCCCAACCGGGTCAGCTCCGACTACGAGTCGCTCATCACTCAGGACAAGGTCAACCTGGTCTTCGGGCCGTTCTCGTCGCGGCTGGTGATTCCCGCGGCGAAGGTCGCGGAGTCGTACAACATGCTGTTCGTGGAGCCGGCCGGGGCCGCCAAGGAGGTCTTCGAGCAGGGCTTCAAGCGGCTGTTCTACGCGGCGCCCGCGATCGCCGGCGACCACTACAACTACCTGGCCGACTACATCATCAAGCTGCCGGCCGACAAGCGGCCGAAGACGGCGGCGTACGCGAGCCTGGACGACCCGTTCGCGCAGGGCACCGCGTACGGGCTGCGGGACAAGCTGGCCGCGGCCGGGATCAAGACGGTCGTGGACGAGGTCTACCCGCCCGAGACCACCGACTTCTCGCCCATCGCCGCCAAGATCGCCGCGGCCAAGCCGGACATCGTGGTGGGCGGCACGCAGTTCGAGGACTCCGTGGGCCTGGTGCGCGCGCTGCAGGAGCTGAAGGTGCAGCCCAAGCTGGCGGCCTTCTCGACCGGGCCGACGGAGCCGGAGTTCCCCGCCGCGGTGAAGGGGGCGGCCGAGAACATCATCTCGCCCGTCGGCTGGTCGGCCACGGCCACCTTCACCGGCAACCAGGAGATGATCAAACGCCACAAGGAGATGTTCAAGGGCGAGGCGAACGAGGACACCGCCAACGGCTTCACCGTCGGCCAGGTCGTCGAGGCCGCCGTGAACGCCGTCAAGTGCGTCGACGCCACCAAGGAGTGCCAGGACAAGCTGGCCGACCACATCAGGCAGGGCACGTTCGACACGGTCGTCGGCAAGCTCTCCTTCGACGACCAGGGCAGGCCCGAGCAGGCGCACATGATCCAGCAGTACGTCGGCGGAAAGGTCGAGATCGTGCTTCCCGAGCAGGCCAGGACGGCCGACCTCGTCTACCCGAAGAAGGAATGGTGAGCCTGCTCCTGCAGGGGCTGGCCCTGGGCGTGCTGACCGGCGGCCTCTACGCGCTGCTGGCCTCCGGCCTGTCGCTGTACTTCGGCGTGATGCGGGTGGTCATGGTGGCCCACCCGGCGTTCCTGTTCCTGGCGGCCTATCTGACCTACACCGTGCACACGGCGCTCGGCGTGGACCCGTTCCTGGCGCTGCCCGTCACCGTGCCGCTGTTCTTCGCGCTGGGCGTGGCGGTGCAGCGGCTGCTCATCGCGCGGCTGCCGCCGGACAACCTGGCGATGATGTCGGTGCTGCTGACGTTCGGAATCGCGCTGACGATCGAGGGGCTGCTCGGGACGATCTACACCGGCTCCTACAAGTCGGTCAGCATGGGCTACGCGACCAGGTCGCTGACGATCGGCGGCGTGCACCTCCCGTACGACAAGATCATCGCCTTCTTCGTCGCGGCGCTCACCCTCGCGGTGCTGTTCGCGGTGCTGATCAAGAGCCGGTTCGGGCAGGCGCTGCGGGCCACCATCCAGCACCGGGAGGCGGCCCGGCTCGTCGGCATCCAGACCGAGCGGGTCGCCGGGTACGGCTTCGGCGTCGGCCTGGCCACCGCCGCCGTCGGCGGCACCGTGCTCGCGCTCATCACGCCGTTCTTCCCCGCCTCGCACTGGGTGTGGATCGGCAAGCTCATGGCCATCATCGTGGTCGGAGGGCTGGGAAGCGTGATCGGCGCGGCGCTGGCGGCCGTCATGCTCGGCGTGGTCGAGGGCCTCGTGCTGGTGACCGTGGACGCGACCTGGGCCACGATGATGTTCTACGTCTTCCTCTTCCTGACGCTGCTCGCGCGCCCCCAGGGGTTCTTCGGAGGCCGGCTTGCGCATCGCTTCTAGAGGGATCCCGCTGCTGGTCGCCTGCCTGGCGCTGGCCTATCCGTGGCTGGTCCCCAACTACTACCTCGTGTACGCGGGCGCGCTGACCGTCATGTACGCGGCCATGTCCACGTCCTGGAACCTCCTGGGCGGTTTCACCGGCTACGTCTCGCTCGGCCACTCGGCGTTCTTCGGCCTCGGCGCGTACGGGACCGGCCTGCTCGTCGTGCGCCTGGGCGTGCCGTGGGTCGCGGCCCTGCTGGTGTCGGCCGTCGCCGTGACGGTGTTCGCCGTGTTCGTCGGCGTCGCGGCCGTGCGGGTGCGCGGCGCGTCGTTCGTCATCGTGTCGATCGCGCTCGTGTCGATGATGAACCTCGTCGTGCAGGGCTGGCGCTCGCTCACCGGCGGCTCCACCGGCCTGCAGGTCCCCTCTCCCTTCCCCGGCCTGCACCGGGGGCAGACGCACATCGTGTTCTTCTACCTGTTCCTGGCGCTGCTCGGGCTCGCGCTGCTGTCCTGGTGGTACGTCTCGCGTTCCCGGTTCGGCGCCGGCCTGCGGGCGATCAGGGAGGACGAGGACAAGGCCGAGTCGCTCGGGGTGCCGACGGGGGCGTACAAGGTGACGGCCTTCGCCCTGTCCGCCCTCTTCGTGTCGCTCGCCGGAGGGCTCTACGCGGTCTGGTTCGGCAGCCTCGACCCGATCTTCGTCTTCTCCATCCTCATCGGGTCGTACATGGTGCTGATGAGCCTGCTCGGCGGGGTCAGGCACCTGTTCGGACCGCTGCTCGGGGCGCTCATCGTGGCCCCGGCGGGCGAATACTTCCTGATCGCGCTGGGCGAGACGCAGATCCACCTGACCGCCACGGGCCTGCTGCTCGTGCTGGTCGTGCTGTTCATGCCGGACGGCATCCTCGCCCGGCTCACCAGGAGGCGCGCCGGGCCCTCCATCCCGGACGAGACGGCCGAACAGCGGCTCCAGGGGGTGGCCCGATGAGCTCCTTGCGCACCGAGGGACTGACCAGGTCGTTCGGCGGCGTGCTCGCCGTGGACGGCGCGAGCGTCGAGCTGCAGGAGGGCAGGATCAACGGGCTGATCGGCCCCAACGGCTCCGGCAAGACCACGTTCTTCAACATCGTCACCGGCATGATCAAGCCGGACTCCGGCCGGGTGCTCTACCGCGACCGCGACATCACCCGCCACTCGCCGCACCGCGTCGCGCACGCCGGCATCGGCCGCACCTTCCAGCTCTGCCGCGTCTTCCCGCGCCTGACCGTGCTGGAGAACATGCTGGTCGCCGTCCGCCGCACCCGCCTGCGCGAGCTGCTGGCCGGGCTGCGGGACCAGGGAGAGGTCGAGCGGGCCCGGCACTGGCTGCGGCGCATGGGCATCGAGCACCTGGAGGACGCCGAGGCCCGCGACCTGTCCTACGGCCAGCAGAAGCTGCTGGAGCTGGCCGCCGTCCTCATGGCCGAGCCCGAGCTGGTGCTGCTGGACGAGCCGGCCGGCGGGGTCAACCCGGCGCTGATCGACCGGATCGTCTCGCTCGTACGCGACCTCAACGCGGAGGGCCGCACGTTCCTCGTCGTCGAGCACAACATGGACATGGTGATGGGCATGTGCGACCACGTGATCGTCTTCGACCGGGGAGCGCCCATCGCGGCCGGCCCGCCCGCCGAGGTGCGGAACGACCCGCGCGTGCTGGAGGCGTACCTCGGTGTCTGAGACCATCCTGGCGCTGGAAGACGTCGAGGCCGGCTACGGCAGGGCGGCGCCGGTGCTGCGCGGCCTGACCGTGACCGTGCGCGCCGGCGAGGTCGTCTGCCTGGTGGGGCCGAACGGCGCGGGCAAGTCCACCGCGCTCAAGGTCGCCAGCGGGCTGCTCGCGCCCCGGTCGGGGCGGGTCCTGCTGGCCGGTCAGGACGTGACGGGCCTGTCGCCGCAGCGCCTGCTCGGGCTCGGGCTCGCCCACGTGCTGCAGGGGCACAGCGTGTTCCGCGAGATGACCGTGGCCGAGAACGTGCGGCTCGGCGGCTTCACCGTGCGCGACCCCGCGAAGCTCCAGGCCCGGATGGAGGCGGTCAAGGAGCTGTTCCCCATGGTGGGCGAGCGGTGGGGGAGCATGGCCGGGCTGCTGTCGGGCGGGCAGCAGAAGCAGGTGGAGTTCGCGCGGGCGCTCATGCTGGCGCCCTCCGTGGTGCTGCTGGACGAGCCGTCGATGGGGCTCGACCCGCGCAACACGCAGGTGGTCTTCGACCAGATCGACCTGATGCGCCGCACGGGCGTCGCCGTGCTGCTGGTGGAGCAGAACGCGCGCAGGGCCCTGGAGATGGCCGACGTCGGGTGCGTGCTCGACCTCGGCCGCGTCCACATCTCCGGCCCCGCCGGCGAGCTGGCCGCCGACCCCCGCCTCGGCCGCCTCTACCTCGGCGGCGCCCCCGCCACCTAGCCGTGCGTGAGGAGGGTGCCCTCCACCCGGACGCGCTTCCTGAACACCCAGTACGTCCACCCCTGGTAGACCAGCACGAACGGGAGAGTGATCAGGCCGATCCAGCTCAGCATCGTCAGCGTGTACGGCCCGGAGGCCGCCTCCGCCAGCGTCAGGCCGGGGAACGGGCGCAGGCGCAGCTCCATGAAGACCGCCAGGGTCGACAGCACGATCGCCGCCGCCGTGGCCGCGAAGGCCCAGCCCTCGCGGCGGCGCCAGATCAGCGCCGTGGCCGCCGCCAGCGCCGCCATGGCGGCCAGCGCGGGGAACGTGCCCAGGCCCGACAGGGCGGCCACGGCCACCGGAACGGCCACGCCGCTGGCGGCCATCGCCACGACGCGGGCGCGGCGGCGCACCGGGCCCGTGGTCTTGAGCGCCAGGAAGACGGCGCCGTGCAGGGCGCACACCGCCAGCGAGAACGCGCCCCCCAGCAGGGCCGCCGGCACGCTGTCGAACAGCAGGTCGGCGAAGACCGCCCCCCACAGGAACGCCGGGAGCGCGCTGCCCACCACGATGCCCAGGTCGCACCAGCGCGGGTCGCTCACCTTGCCGCGCCACTCCAGGCCGACGCCGCGCACGATCAGGCCGACCAGGACGAGCGTCACCGGCAGGTAGAAGGCGCTGAACACGCCCGCGTACCAGGCGGGGAACGCGGCGAACATGGCGCCGACGGCGGTGATCAGCCACACCTCGTTGCCGTCCCACACCGGGCCGATGGTCTGCAGGCTCTGCCGCTGCTCGCCGGGGTTGCGGCTGACGAGCGGGGCCAGCATGCCCACGCCGAAGTCGAAGCCCTCCAGCACGAAGTAGCCCGTCCAGAGGAAGGCGATGATGACGAACCACAACTCGATCATTGTCTGCTCCCTCAGTACATCAGCGACGGCTCACGCCGCTCGGCGGCGGCGGGGACGGGCGCCTGCTCCTCGACACCCTTGCGGACATGCCTGGTCAGCAGGACGACCTCGGCCACGGCGAGCGCGCCGTACAGGAGCGTGAAGATCGTCAGGGACGTGGCCACCTCGGCCAGGCTCACGCCCGGCGACACGCTGGAGGCGGTGAGCAGCTCGCCCGCGACCGTCCACGGCTGGCGGCCGATCTCGCTCAGCAGCCACCCGGCGATCACCGAGACCAGTGGCAGCGGCAACGCCAGCAGCATCGCCCGCGACAGCCACCTCGGGAACTCGCGCCTGCGCCGGGTCAGCCAGAGGCCGAGCACCGACAGGCCCACCGTGGCCATCCCGAACCCCATCATCACCCGGAACGACCAGAACACGACCGGCTGGTTCGGCCGGTAGTCGCCCGGGCCGAACTGCTGCTCGAAGCGGCGCTGCAGGTCCTCGGTGCCCTGGACGGTGGCGTTCGGGTCGTGGGCGGACAGGAAGCTGAGGACCTTGGGGATCTCGATGCCGGGGACCAGGGAGAACGCCGCGCCGGCCGTGTCGCGCTCCAGACCCTCGGCGGAGGCCAGCTTCATGGGCTGCTGCTCGTACATCAGCCTGGCCGACATGTCGCCGGTGCCCGCGACGACGGCGCCCGCGAGGGCCGTCATGACGAGGGCGGCGCGGGCCGCGGCGCGCCACATCGGGGCGCGCGTCCTGAGCAGCCAGTAGCCGCTCACGGCCAGCACGAAACCGCCCGCCACGATGAACGCCGCCCCGATCACATGGGGCACCTGGGCCACCGCCGTGGAGTTGGTCAGCACGGCCCACAGGTCGGTCATCCTGGCCCTGCCGTCCACGACCTCGTAGCCGACGGGGTGCTTCATCCAGGCGTTGGCCGCGAGGATGAAATACGCCGACAGATTGGACCCGATGGCGGCCGCCCAGATGCACGCCAGGTGCACCTTCTTCGGCAGCCGCTCCCATCCGAAGATCCACAACCCCAGGAACGTGGACTCCATGAAGAAGGCCAGCAGCGCCTCCATGGCCAGCGGCGCCCCGAAGACGTCGCCGACGAAGGTGGAGTATTCACTCCAGTTCATCCCGAACTGGAACTCCTGCACGATGCCGGTGACCACGCCCATGGCGAAGTTGATCAGGAACAGCTTCCCGAAGAACTTCGTGAGCTTCAGGTAGTGCTCTTTCCCCGTCCGGTGCCAGGCCGTCTGCAGGCCCGCCACGAAGATCCCCAGACCGATGGTCAAGGGCACGAACAGAAAGTGGTACACGGTGGTCACCCCGAACTGCCACCGTGCCAGGTCAAGTGCGTCCATCTCCCCGCCGACTCCCTGAGCTCTACAGCTTGTAGTTTATCTACTTGAAGTAGTACTACAGCCCGTAGAGCAATGCGATGCGAGCTTGGTCACACCGCTCCCCGTTGTTGTTGCCGCATCGAGGATCCCGTGCGGAAGCGCCCCGGCGCGTCCGCCGCCGGGGTGATACGGGGGTACGCCTACCGGTCGACAGCCATGGCGGCCAGGTACGCCTGGAGGTTGCCCAGCTCGTATCCGCGGCGCTTGATCTTGTCGACCAGGATGCGGAAGTCCCTGGCCAGGTTGGGGCGGAAGTGCAGGAGCAGGATGTCGCCCGGGCGCAGGCGCTTGTCGGGCACCTGATAGGCGATCTTGCCGCCCGGCTGGACGGTGGCCGTCCAGAGGAGGACCGCGTCGATGCCGCAGCTCTTGGCGGCCCTGAGCGTGCCGGTGTTGTAGTTGCCGAACGGGGGCCTGAACAGCGTGGGCCTGGTGCCCAGCTCCTTCCTGATGACCTGGGAGGAGCCGCAGATCTCCCGGCGCTGGGCGTCCTGGGAGAGCAGCCGGAGGTTGGGGTGGGTGAGGGTGTGGTTCTCGATGGGGACGTCGGCGTTACGGAGCTGCCGGAAATATCCCCATTTACCGGCACCTACGTATTTCCCTGGGCCGCCGGCCGGGTCCGGGGTGCCCTTGGCCTCCACGGCGTCGCGCATGGCGAAGGCGGTGATGGGGATGCGCTGGTCGCGGACCTGCTTGACGAAGCCCGGATCCTGCTCCCAGCCGTCGTCGATGGTCAGGAAGACGACCTTGCGCCTGGTGGGGATCGAGCTGATCACGGGCGGCAGGCCGCTGGTGCGCTCGACCGGGCGCACCTCGCCCGCGCGCGGCCGCTCGCCCGGCGGGCCGTGCCGGGTGATCTTGGGGCTTGCCGACGTGCTCGGGGAACCCGAGGAGGGGGTGCCGGGCCGGCGGACGCTCGCCGTCCCGGCGGGGCTGCACGCGGCGACGAGGGCCAGCACGCAGGCGACGGCGGCCGGACGGGGCTTGATCTTCAACGCGCGCATGGGGCCCCATCTTGCCAGGCATGATCCTCAAGTCTTGTCTTCCTCTGGCAGGTGTTGCCCTTATCCGCCTGGTCGCGGCTGCTTAGAGTGGCGACATGAAAGTGGCGGGTACTGCCGTGATCGGCGTTGAGAGGGATCGGGTGTGGGCCGCGCTCCAGGATCCGGCGGTGCTGGTGAGCACCATTCCCGGGTGCGAGCGCCTTGAGGAGACGGGGCCGGACACGTACCGGATGACCGTGAACGCGGGCGTCGCGTCCGTCAAGGGCGTCTACCAGGGGGAGGTGGCGCTGAGCGACCCGCTGGCGCCCGAGAGCTTCACGCTCAAGGCGCGGGGACAGGGCGCGCCCGGGACGGTGGACGCCACCGTCGTGGTGCGGCTGAGCGAGGTCGACGGCGGGACCCGGGTCGACTACGACGCCGACGCGGTGATCGGCGGGATGATCGGCGGGGTCGGGCAGCGCATGCTGGGGTCGGTGGCCAAGCGGACGGCGGGGGAGTTCTTCGCGGCCGTCGAGGATCACCTGCGCGCGGCGGAGGCTCCCGCCGGTGTCCAGGCGGCCCAGGCGGAAGCGGGGAGCCCGATGGGCGGTGCCGTGTACGGGCGGGTCCCCAGGCAGCACACGCAGACGCGGCCGTGGGTGATGCTGGCGTCGTTCGGGATGGGGGCGGGCGTCGCGCTCGCGGGTGTCGCGGTGGGGTGGCTGCTCGGACGCTCGCGGCGTCAGCGCCCCTGAGGGCTCTCGCGGAAAAGGATCTCCAGGCGTAGCGTGGCTGGTATGCGGCAGGCACACGCGGAAGACGCAAGGACCGAAGCCAGGAGAGTCGTTCGCAACCTGCTGGGCGACGAGCGCCCCACAGCCGAGACCTTGATCGCCGACGTGCGCCCGGTGCTCGGGGACGAGCGGACCGAGCGGACGCTGGAGCTCGCGCTCGGGGCCTCGCTCACCCGGCGCTCGGCCGAGCTGGCCGCCATCGCCGCGCTGCTCGTCGGCACCCGCGAGCTGGGCGAGGAGTGGTGGAGCCGGCCCAGGGGCGGCAAGCTGCCGGCCCCCGACGAGGTGGTGCGCACGGCGGTCGCGATCGAGCCGTGGACCGATCTGACCGCGCTGGAGATGCTGGCCGCCTGGATCTCCGACGACGCCGCCGACCAGATGTGGGGGCGGCCCGTCGCCGAGGTCGATCTCAACTCCTGGCAGGCCGAGGACCGCTTCCGGCTCCCGCCCGGGGCCAAGCCGGGGCAGCGGCTGGTCGTCCACTTCGACGCCGGCGGGCGGCTCGACGCGGTCGTCACCCGCAGGCCCGACGACGACCTCGGGTCCAACCTCGACTTCCACTCCCTGCGTTACTCCCGGCCCGCCGAGGCGCAATGGAGCTGGGGGGTGGCGGCCGGGCTCGGGCCGCACCGGCTGCCCGGCGAGGACCCCGACCCGTACGCCCGCGAGGTCCCGGCCGCCGCCGGGGGAGTCCTGCGGGCCTGGGCGGTGCGGCACGGCGCCACGCGGGAGCAGCTCGGCGAGCGGTGGCAGACGGTCGGCGACGTGGTGGCCGCCATCGAACGCGTGGACTGGATGTGGCGCAGCGGGGAGTGGTTCGGGTGGTGGCGGGGCGCCTCGGCGCTCGTGGACGACTCGGCGTACCTGCCCTACCGCCTGGAGGAGCTGGCCGCCGGATAGCCGCCCGGCGAACGGGGTGTGTGACAATCGAGGCGTGTCGCGACGTCGCCTCGGTTACCTGCTCAAGCACGCCAACCTGCGCCTGACGGAGCTGACGGGGCCGGCGCTGGAGCCGTACGAGATCGACGGGCGGGAGTTCGGGGTGATGTCGGTGCTCCGCACGCCGGAGCCGCTCTCCCAGCTGGAGGCCGCCCAGCGGCTGGGCATCGACCGGACGACGATGGTGGCGCTGCTGGACGGGCTGGAGCGCAAGAAGCTCGTCGGGCGCCGGCCGCATCCCGCCGACCGGCGCAAGAACATGGTGGAGCTGACCGGCCACGGGCGCGAGGTCCTGGAGGCGGCCACCCGCGCCGTGGGCGTGGCGGAGGAGGAGTTCCTGGCCGGCCTGCCGGAGGAGGAGCGGCGGCTGTTCAGAGAGCTGCTGGACCGCTTGGTGTGAGCAGGGCCTGGTTCGCGCCCTCGCCGAGCCGGCCGGTGCGGTGGTGGCGGCGGCAGAGCACCTGGTAGCGCACCGGCGAGGCGTCGGTGTCGCCGATCACGACCTGCTCGCCCGTACGCGCCATGGCCCCGCCCACCACCCTGGCGTTGAGCTGCCCGGGACGGCCGCACCAGCACAGCACCTCGACCTGCAGCCGGCACACCTCGTCCGCCAGCTCGAACAGCCGCTGCGCCGCCGGGAACATCACCGAGCGGAAGTCCGAGGCCAGCCCGAACGCGTACACGTCCACGCCGTGCTCGTCCACCAGGTCCGCGAGCTGCTCGATCTGCGGGACGGTGTAGAAGCAGGCCTCGTCGCAGATGAGGTAGTCGATGCGGTCGTGGGAGGTGACGAGCTCCACGATGTCGAGGGAGTCCTCCACCTCGATGGCCTCCAGGCCGAGCCCGATCCGGCTGGTGATCTTGGGGCCGCCGGAGCGGTCGTGCTTGGTCAGCACCAGTCCGCGCCTACCCTGGCGTCCGTGGTTGTAGTTCATCTGGAGCGCCAATGTGGACTTCCCGCAGTCCATGGGGCCGAAGTAAAACTTGAGCACGGCATCCCGGGCGCCAGACGGCACGGCAGACAAGGCAGACAGTTCAGTCACGGGGGGCCAGCTTAGTGGCTTGGCTTGTTCCATGACCTCGTGGGACATTTCTCCTCTGGAGTTCGCAGGAGGAACTGTGGTCACCGAGCTGAGGAGCCATGCGTAGCGTGCGTATCGGAGTGGACACCGGAGGTACGTTCACCGACGTGGTCGCGGTGGACGAAGAGACCGGTGAGATCCTCACTACCAAGACCCCCTCGACGCCCGCGAACCCGGCGGACGGGTTCGTCGCGGGCATCGAGAAGCTCGGCGAGCTCGACATCGGGTCGATCGTCCACGGCACCACGGTGGCCACGAACCAGCTGCTGGAGGACCGGATCTCCAACCTCGGGTTCATCACGACCGAGGGGTTCGAGTTCGTCCTGGAGATCGCCAGGCAGAGCGTGCCCGACGGCTACGGCAACTCCTACTTCTGGGTCAAGCCGCCCAGGATCGTTCCCGTGCACCTGGTGAAGACCGTCGGGGGGCGGCTCGACCACCTGGGGCAGGAGGTGTGGCCGTTCTCGGAGGAGCAGGCCGTGGAGGTGGCCCGCTGGTTCCGGGCCAAGGGGATCAACGCGATCGGCGTCTGCTTCCTGCACTCCTACGCCAACCCCGAGCACGAGCGCCGCATGCGCGAGGTGCTCTGGCGCGAGCACCCGGAGGCGGTGATCTCGCTGTCGAGCGACGTGCTGCGCGAATACCGCGAGTACGAGCGCTCGGTCACCACGCTGGTGGACGCCGCCGTCAAGCCCGCCATGCGCGGCTACATCGCGAGCCTGTCCAACCGCCTCGGCAAGCCGTTCTCCGTCATGAAGTCCAACGGCGGCATCCTGTCGGCCCGCGAGGTCGTCAACCAGCCGATCAGCACCGTCCTGTCGGGCCCGGCGGCGGGCGCGCTCGGCGCGGCGCTCATCGCCTCCACGGCGGGGCACCCGTCGGTGATCACGCTGGACGGCGGCGGCACCTCGACCGACGTGGCCGTGGTGATCGACGGCGAGCCCTCGATCACCACCGAGGGCTCCGTGGGCCGCTACCCGTGCAAGATCCCGATGATCGACATCATCACCGTCGGCGCGGGCGGCGGCTCGATCGCGTGGATCTCGCCCGAGGGCACGCTCAAGGTCGGCCCCAGGTCCGCGGGCGCCGACCCCGGCCCCATCTGCTACGGCAAGGGCGGGACGGAGGTGACGGTCACCGACGCGCACGTGTTCCTCGGCCGGATCCCGCCGCACCTGCTCGGCGGTGAGATCCCGCTGGACGCCGACGCCGCGCGCGGCGGCATCGAGGCGCTGGCCGACAAGCTCGGCCTCACCCCCGAGCGCACGGCGACGGGCATCCTGGAGATCAGCGCGTTCAACCAGAGCAACGCGATCAGGCAGCTCACCGTCAAGCGCGGGCTGGACGTGCGCGACTTCCCGCTGGTGACCTTCGGCGGGTCCGGACCGCTGCTGGCGTGCCGGCTGATCGACATCCTCGGCCTGCCGGCCGTGATCATCCCGCGCGACCCTGGGAACGTTTCAGCGTTCGGGCTGCTGACGGTGGACGTCAAGAACGACTATGTCCGCACGTACGTCACCCGCGACCTCTCGCTCGGCAAGGCCGTCGAGATCTTCCACGACCTGGAGCATCAGGCGGGCGAGGCGCTCGACCGCGAGGGCTTCGACGACCCGGTCTACCTGCGCAGCGCCGACCTGCGCTATTACGGCCAGGCGTACGAGGTGCGCGTGCCGGCCCCGGCGGGCGAGATCGACGAGGACTGGCAGGCCGAGGTGATCGACCGCTTCCACACGGCCCACGAGAAGCTGTACGGGTACGCCTACCGCGACGATCCCCGACACGGCGTCGAATGGGTGAACCTGCGCGTCTCCGGCATCGGCCCCATCACCCGCCCGGCCGTCCGCCGCCTGCACAAGGCCGGCGAGGGCGCCACCTCGGTGCGCCCCGTGCATTTCGACGAGACCCGCGACACCGCGATCCACCAGCGCTCCGCCCTCGGCCCCGGCGCCACGGTGACCGGGCCGGCCGTGATCGAGGAGTACGGCTCGACGATCCCCATCCACCCAGGCTTCACCGCGAAGGTGGACGAGTACGGAAATGTGGAGGTCCGTCGTGACTGATCCCATCTTGGTGGAGATCGTCGAGGGCACGCTAGCGTCCGTCGAGAAGGAGGTCGAGACGGCCATCGCCCGTACGGCCCGCTCGCCGATGATCCGCGACGCGCACGACTTCCGCGCGGGCATCCACGACGTACGGCTGCGCAAGCTCACCGGCCGCTCCTACAGCGCGCTCGTCCAGCCGGTGGTGCGCGACTTCCCGGTCGAGACGATGAAGCCCGGCGACGTCTACTTCCACAACGACGTCTACCTCTCCGAGGGCGGCATCGGCCACCTGCCCGACCTGTGCGTGACCGTGCCCGTCTTCCACGAGGGCGCCGTCGTGGCGTTCGTGCAGGCGTTCGGCCACCATGACGACATCGGCGGGTCCGTGCCCGGCTCCATGCCCTCGCATGCCCGGTCGGTGTACGAAGAGGGCCTGATGGTGCCGCCGATCAAGCTGTGGGACCAGGGCGTGCCGAACGAGGCCGCCCTGCGCATCATGACCCGCAACTCCCGCATGCCCGACTCGCTGGCCGGCGACCTCGACGCCGAGTGCTCGGCCTGCCTGATGGGGGCGCGGCGGCTGGGCGAGCTGTTCGACCGGTACGGCAGGCAGGCCGTCGAGGAGTGCTTCGACGCGATCATCTCCAAGACCACCGAGACGTTCCGCAGGGAGCTGCTGGCCAAGATCCCCGAGGGAACCTACGTGTGGGAGGACTACGCCGAGCACGACGGCGTGGACGAGCCCCGCCTGCACGCCCAGCGGATCACGCTCACCGTCGACCACGGCGCCCTCGAGCGCAGGAGCTCGCGACGAGAGAGCGACGAAGGAGCCAACGAGGAGCGAAGCGGGCGCGACGATGAACACGCCCCGCTCACCATCGACTTCACCGGCACGTCGCCGCAGGCCAAGGGGCCGATCAACCACGCGGGCGACTACGCCGACGGCGTCTTCCTGAAGAAGTGGCTGGCCCCGGTGCTGCGCAACCTGGCCGACACGCCCGAGCGGATGGCCGAGCTGGACGTCAACGAGGGCGTCGTGCCCCTCATCAAGATGATCTTCCCGGAGAAGGGCACCCTGCTCACCCCGGTCTTCCCGGCCCCCACCAACGCCCGCACGTTCGTCATCCTGCGCCTGCTCGGCGTCCTTGCCGGCGTGCTGGCCAAGGCCACGGGCGGCCGCATGCCCGCCGACCAGGAGACCATCCGCTACACCGGCGTGTACGGCACGGACGCCGACGACCAGCCGTACCTGATGCGCGAGGTCCTGGGCGGCGGCTCGGGCGGGCGCTGGTACGCCGACGGCGAGGACACCATCCACGTGGTGCCCGACTCGCGCAACATCCCGGTGGAGTTCGCCGAGGCGCGCTGGCCGTTCCGGGTGGAGCGGCTGGCGCTGGCCTGCGACTCCGGCGGGCCCGGCATGTTCAGGGGCGGGCTGGGCTACGACAAGCACATCAGGATGCTCAGGGACGCCTCCTACATGTCGATCGCCGACCGCTCGATCCTGTCCTGCTGGGGCGTCAACGGCGGCCTCGCGGGGCGGCCGTTCCGGGTGGAGATCGCGGGCAAGGAGATGGAGGGGCTGGTCGACGACCATCCGGTGCAGGCCGGTGAGCTGATCCGCATCCGTACGACCGGGGGTGGAGGCTGGGGCTCCCCGTACGACCGCGATCCCCGGGCGGTGGCGGCCGACGTGCGGGACGGGAAGGTGTCGATCGCGGGCGCGCTGGGCGACTACGGCGTGGTGCTCGACGGCGACCGCATCGACGAGCAGGGCACCGCCGAGCTCCGCGCCCGCCTGCGCCCGCCGGGCGACCGCTTCTTCGACCGTGGGCCCGGGTACGCGAAGTTGTCGGGCGGACGCGCGTACGCCGAGGTGGACGAGCTTTAGGGAGATACCGTCGTGCGTGTTGTCCTCGCCGGGCTGGCCACCAGCCACCCGTACACCGACGCCCGCACCCTGGCCCGCCACGCGGAGCTGGTGGTGTGGGAGCAGGACCCCGAGCGGCTGCGGCGCTTCACCGACGAGCACCCGGCGGCCAAGGTGACCGGCAGCCTCGGCGAGGCGCTGGCCACCGGGCCCGACGGCGTGGTGCTGACCGTGCCCGGCCCGCAGGTGCCCGAGGCGCTGGCGCGGGTCCTGGAGACCGGCGCGCCCTGCTTCGTGAACAAGCCGGCCGCCGCCAGCCGGGCCCAGCTCGACGCGCTCGACCGGCTGGCGATCGGCGATCGGGTGCTGTCGAGCTCGGTGCTGAGGTTCGCCCCCGCGTTCGCCGGGGTCCGGGTCGATCCCGGAGAGGTGCTGGCCGTGCGGGCCACCGTACGGCACGACGTGGGGTTGTGGGCCGACGGCTACAACGCCTGGCAGGACACGCCCGGCGAGGGCGGCGGGACCATGGTGACCATGGGCATCCACGGCGTCGAGCTGCTGGTCGCCCTGCTGGGGCCGGATGTGCGGCTGGTGGGCGCCGCCGGGGCCAAGCGGCACTACCAGGGCCTGCGCTCCGAGGACACCGGCGTGATGGCGCTGCGGTGGGGGAGCGGCGTCACGGGGACGGTGGAGATCCTCGGCGTCTCCGAGGGCGAGGCCTACACCGTCACGGTGCACAGGCGCGACGGCTCCGAGTCGATCGTGATCGAGAGCGGCGACGACCCGGTCAAGGGGCTCGGGTACGAGGGGACCATCGACGCGTTCCTCTCCATGGTGGGCGGCGCGCCCAGCCCGGTGCCGTGGGAGCAGACCAGGGCGATCCTCGATGTGCTGGTCACAGCCCGTGAGGTCGCCTGACGCAGTTGTGCGTACCCGTTGACAGCCGAAGTCTGTGCCAGTTACGGTCTGGACCGTAAATAACAGACGGAGGAGATGCCCGCGTGCGCACGACAGCGGAACTCGAGCAGCGGCTGGCCCGGCCCGGCGCCGGGCTGGTGGACGATCTCAGCGGGCTCGACGGCGACATCCTGATCCTGGGCGCCGGCGGCAAGCTGGGGCCGAGCCTGGTACGGCTGGCGCTCAACGCCACGAACGGGGACCGGCGGATCATCGCGGTCTCGCGCTTCTCCGAGCCGGGGCTCGCCGAGTCGCTGGCCGCGGACGGCGCGACGGTGGTGTCCGCCGACGTGGCCGACGAGCAGGCGCTGCGCGACCTGCCTGACGCGCCGAACGTGGTCTTCCTGGTCGGCGCCAAGTTCGGCACGCAGGGGCGCGAGCACGCCACCTGGTTCACCAACGCGTACCTGCCCGGGAGGGTCGCCGACCGCTTCCGGCACAGCCGGATCGCCGCCCTGTCCACCGGGAACGTCTACCCGCTCGTCCCCGTCACCAGCGGCGGCAGCACGGAGGACTCCCCGACGGGGCCCGTGGGCGACTACGCCATGAGCTGCCTGGGGCGCGAGCGGGTGCTGACGCACTTCTCCGAGACGTACGGCACGCCGCTGTCGCTCGTCCGCCTCAACTACGCGGTCGAGCTGCGCTACGGCGTGCTCGTCGACCTGGCGCAGAAGGTCCTCGCCGGGGAGCCCGTCGACCTGTCGACCGGCCAGGTCAACGTGGTCTGGCAGGGCTACGCGAACGAGGTCACGCTCCGGTCGCTGGCCCTGGCCTCCGCGCCGCCGTACATCCTCAACGTGACCGGGCCCGAGCTGCTCTCGGTGCGGCAGATCGCCCTGGACCTCGGCGCGGCGCTGGGCAAGGAGCCCGTGTTCACCGGGGAGGAGGCGCCGACCGCGCTGCTGTCCAACGCGGGGCGCTGCCACCGCCTGTTCGGCTACCCCGAGCTCACGCCCGCCGAGCTCATCGAGCACACGGCGCGTTGGGTGGCCGAGGGCGGGCCGCTGCTCGGCAAACCCACCAAGTTCGAACGCCGTGACGGCCGCTTCTGACCGGCTCCGCCACCCTGCCACTCCGCACGCCACATCGACGAACAAGGGGGACCTCACGTGCTCAGCACGGCTCCACAGGCGCAGACGTCCGTTCGCGACCTGTTCAGGCGCGGCCTGGTGATCCCGGCCCACCCGCTCGCGCTCACCGAGGACAGGAAGCTGGACGAGCGCCGCCAGCGGGCGCTGACCCGCTACTACGTCGAGGCGGGCGCGGGCGGGCTGGCGGTGGGCGTGCACACGACGCAGTTCGCCATCCACGGCACCGGCCTGCTGCCGCCCGTGCTCGAACTGGCGGCCCGCACCGCCAAGGAGGTCGAGCGCGAGGTGGTGCTGGTGGCCGGGGCGACCGGGCCCACCGCCCAGGCGGTGGCCGAGGCGGAGCTGGCCAGGTCGCTCGGATACCACATGGTGCTGCTGAGCCCCTACCGGGAGCTCGACGAGAACGCGCTCATCGAGCGGGCCAGGGCCGTGGGCGAGGTGCTGCCGGTGATCGGCTTCTACCTGCAGCCGGCGGTGGGCGGGCGCACCCTGTCCCGTGACTTCTGGACGCGGCTGGCCGCCGTGGAGTCCGTCGTGGGCATCAAGGTCGCGCCCTTCGACCGGTATCGCACGCTGGACGTGCTGCACGGCGTCGTACGGGCGGGGCGGGCCGGGGAGGTGGCGCTCTACACGGGCAACGACGACCACATCCTGGCCGACCTCATCACCTCGCACCGGGTGGTCGTGGACGGGCGCGAGGTGGAGGTCGAGTTCGTCGGGGGGCTGCTCGGCCAGTGGGCCGTGTGGGTGCGACGGGCCGTGGAGCTGCTGGAGGAGGCCAAGCTCGCCCGGGGCGGGGACGACGCGGTGGTACGGCGGCTGCTCACGCTGGACGGGCACCTGACCGACGCCAACGCGGCCATCTTCGACTCGGCCAACGGGTTCCACGGGTGCATCCCGGGCATCCACGAGGTGCTGCGGCGGCAGGGGCTGCTGGCGGGGCGGTGGTGCCTCGACCCGGAGGAGGAGCTTTCGCCGGGGCAGCTCGCGGAGATCGATCGGATCTGGGGCGCGTATCCGTGGCTCCGGGACGACGACTTCGTCTCGGCCGGGCTCGATCGCTGGCTCTCCTGACCCCCATGCCCCCGCGCCCCACCACCCTCAGGCCCGCCGTCCCCACGCCCGCCACTCCCGTGCCGCCCGCTTGCGTCGCGCCCGGCTTCCCCCTGAACGCGCGTGCGCGTTGCGCCGGTCGCCGCCGTCCTGCCGCTCGCCGCAACGGCGCCGGGTGGTGTGCGGGAGATGCGGGTCCTTCAGGGGTGACGGCGCACGAGGCGCTTGCCTGCGCGGTGTGGGACGGGCGGTGCCCCGCGAGGTGCGCACCGGAACAGCCGCGTCGCGCGTCGGGGGCGCAAGGGCGCGCCTCGTCCGAGCGGGCGGTGTCGTGGTGAGCGGTGACGGGTGGGGGAGGCCTGGCCCGGGGGCCGGGGCGCGGGGATCAGAGAGTCAGGCGGTAGAGGGTCAGGGGGCGGCCGCTGGTGCCGCTGGTGAGGTTGCCGGTGCGCTCGGCCAGGCCCGCGAGCTCCAGCCGATGGAGCATGCGCCGGGCCGTGCGCTGCTGGACGGCCAGCCGCTCGGCGATCTCGCGGGTCGTCAGCGGCTCGTCCCCCGCCGCCGCCCGCGCCTCCAGGAGCTTCTCCAGCGTGGGCACCGACAGCCCGACGCGGCGGGCGATGACCGACAGGTTCTGCGCCCCCGTCGGCGCCGGGGTGACCGACTCCAGGACGATGTCCGTGTCCGCCCGCAGCGACAGGACCGCGGCCACCTCGCCGATCCGGCGGGCCCTGGCCAGGGCGCGGCGGGCCAGGCTCTCGGCCTCCGCCGCGCTGCGGCCCAGGCCGAAGCCGACGCGTACGACGTCGTTCTGGGCGGCCAGCCGCGCCAGCATGGGCAGCGCGGTGAAGCCGCCCGTGGCGTCGTGGAGCGGGCCGCGGGTGGTCACCAGCAGGTGCGTGCCGCCGCGGAAGGCCGCCAGGGTGCCGCCGAGCGCCGTGGCCTCGCGCAGCAGGCCCTCCTCGTTGGCCACCTCGACGAGCCCGATGGCGATCTGGGCATCCTCCTGCGCCTGGCCCTCGGCGGTCAGCATGAGCTGGCGCAGCGCCACCCGTACCGAATGGACGGAGGGCACCAGGCGCAGCACGTGGAGCTCGTCGCGCAGGGCCTCGTGCACGGAGCTCAGGCAGGTGATCACCGCGTGCGCGGCCCCCTTCCGGTGGAAGGTGACGGCCTTCTTGGAGGTCATCTCCGGCCGGTACGGGAGCGTGCGCAGGTCGGCGGTGGGCAGCCCGGCCTCGGCGAACGTGGCCTGGACGTCGGCGGCCGACAGCGTGTCGATCGACAGCCGGGTGATGTCCTGGCCCTCGTGCTGGAGGCGTACGAGGGCGCTGAGCAGCGTCGCGCCCGAATAGTCGACGAACGCCGCCGGGCGGGTGAGCGCGTCGGCGTCGCGCGAGAGCATGTAGGGCACTATGCCGGTGAACAGCCACCCCTCCACGGAGGAGGCGTGCGCCTCGACGATCGCGGGCGCCTGAGACTCGTGGTCGTAGTCGAGGCGCAGCGTGCTGACGCCCGGCTGCTCCTCGCAGACGGCCGCGACGTCGTCGACCAGGTCGTGCGGGCCGACGACCCCGATGACGATTCCCACCCACGCCTCCCTCTCGCTATTTTCGGTCAAGACCGCAATCATATCTTGTGAGGTGCCCGGTGAAGTTCCCGTCCATGGCAGAAGCGGACGGCCGTACGCTCGGCGACGAGGAGGTGGCCGCCGCCGAGCGGGTGATCCGCTCGGGCATGCTCAACTCCGTCTGGGGGACCGAGGCGCGGGCGTTGGAGCGTGAGATCGCCCGCGTCTACGGCTCCCGTCACGCGATCACCTGCAGCTCCGGCACCGCGGCCCTCCACCTGTCGGTCGTCGCGGCCGCGCCGGACCCCGGAGACGAGGTCATCACGACGCCGATCACGGATTTCGGGACCGTGGCCCCCATCTTGGCGCAGAACGCCGTCCCTGTCTTCGCCGATGTGGATCCCTCCGACGGCAATCTCGATCCGGACGCGGTGGCCGCGCTCATCGGTCCCCGTACGAAGGCGATCATGGCGGTCCACCTGTTCGGTGCGCCGGCCAGGGTCGGCGAGCTGCGCGCGCTCGCCGACGAGCACGGACTGACGCTGATCGAGGACTGCGCGCAGGCCTGGCTGACCGAGCTGCCCGACGGCGGGCTCGCGGGCACGGCAGGCCAGGTCGGCTGCCTCAGCCTGCAGCAGTGGAAGCACATCACCTGCGGCGACGGCGGGGTGACGATCACCGACGACGACGAGCTGGCCAGGCGGATGCGGCTGTTCTCGGACAAGGGCTGGGACCGCGCGGCCGGGAGGTCGCACGCCGCCTTCGGGGTTAACTACCGCATGACCGAGCTCCAGGCCGCCGTGGCCCGCGCTCAGCTCGCGAAACTCCCCGGCGTTCTCGCGGCCCGCCGCCGCACCGCCGGGCAGCTCCTGGACGCCCTGAAGGGCCTCCCAGGGGTAGGCCTGCCGCGCCCGGACGGCCACGCCTGGTGGGTGTTCCCGATCGTGTGCCCGGACGGCGACGCGCCCGAGCTGGCCGCGCACCTGGCCGCGGCCGGGATCCCCGCGCGGGCCGGTTACCTCGCACAACCGCTGAACAGGGCGCCCGTGTGGGAGGCTGCCATCTACGGCTCCTCCCGCTACCCGCTCGAAGGCTACCGGCCCAACCCCTGCCCGCAGGCGGAGCTCATGGTGGACCGTACGCTGCTGATCATCGACTGGAACGAGAACTACACCCCCGGGCACGTCGAGCTGATCGCCCAGGAAATCTCGAAATTTCGGGCTCGACCGTAGTTACGTTCATGTATCAGGGATTGACCCGGTCGAGACGCGCTCATTAGGTTTCGGTCAGGACCGGTATTAGTCGAAAGGAAGCCGCCGATGAAGAAGGCAGCGGCAGTCGGCCTCGCGGCCGCCCTGAGCCTCGCGGCCGCCGGGTGCGGATCCAGCAGCGGCTCGGACAAGAGCACCGTGACCCTGTGGATGTATCCCGTCATCGCGGACCAGGCCAAGGGCCAGGCGTTCTGGGGCAAGGTGGAGAAGGACTTCGAAGCCGCCAACCCCACGATCGACGTCAAGATCGACCAGCAGCCCTGGGAGGGCCGCCAGGAGAAGGTCACCACCGCACTGGTCTCGAAGAAGGGCTTCGACCTGGTGGTGCTCGGTCCCGACCAGATCCCCCAGTACGCCCAGCAGGGCACGGTCGAGGCGGTGGACGACATCGTCGCCCCGGCCAAGGCCTCCTACCTGCCCAACTCCCTGGCCGCCCTCACCGTCAGCGGCAAGCTGTACGGCGTCCCGATCTACCAGACGATCACCGCGCCCATCTACAACAAGAAGCTGTTCGCCGAGGCGGGCGTCGAGAAGGCGCCGGAGACGCTGGCGGAGCTGAAGGAGGCCGCGCCCAAGCTGGCCGCCAAGAAGGTCGCCGTACTGGACTACCCGGGCAAGCCCGACGTCAGCCTCAACCAGAGCTTCTACCCGATCCTGTGGGCCAACGGCGGCTCGGTCTTCTCCGCCGACGGCAAGAGCGTCGCGTTCAACGGCCAGGAGGGCGTGGCCAGCCTGCAGTTCCTGCTCGACCTCAAGGCCGCCGGCGGACTGCCGGAGAACACCGCGAGCAAGGGCAACGACATCGAGGGCGGCCCGCTGGCCGCCGGCAAGACCGCCATGTACCACGCGGCCACCGCGGGCATGGCCGACCAGCTCGGCGCCGCCATCGGGGCCGACAACGTCGGCATCGGCCTGCCGCTCGAAGGGACCAAGCGGGTCGCGTTCGGCATCCCCGGCGCCCTGGTGCTGGCAAAGCACACCGAGAACAAGGACGCCGCCAAGAAGTTCGCCACCTACCTGGCCTCGCCCGAGGTGTCCGGCGCGCTGGCCAAGGAGTCGGGCTTCTTCCCCGCCCGCACGGACGTGACCGTGCCCGACCAGTCGGCGGCCTCCAAGGAGTTCGCCAAGTCCCTGCAGTACGCCTTCCCCGGCGACACCCACCCCAAGGCCCGCCAGGTCATGGGCGTGCTCGCGCCGCACATCCAGGCGGCGCTGCTCGGCAAGGAGGACGCCAAGACCGCTCTCGACGCGGCCGCCAAGGAGGCCAACCAGCTGCTCGGCAGCGGCGGCTGAGCCCTCGCACCCCCGCCAGAAAGGAAACACCTGGTGCGTCAACGCCTGCGTGACCCGGTCACCGGCCTGCTGTTCGTGCTGCCCGTGCTCGTGCTGTTCCTGATCTTCCGGATCTTCCCGTCGCTGGGCGCGGCGGGGATGAGCCTGACGAACTGGAACATCGGCGGCGACTGGGAATTCATCGGCGCGGACAACTACGCCCGGCTGCTCGACGACGTGAACTTCTGGTTGAGCCTGCGGGTCACGCTCGTGTACGTGGCGATCTACGTGCCGCTCACGCTGCTCGTGGCGCTCGGCACGGCGCTGCTGCTCAACCAGGTGGTCTTCATGCGCGGGCTGTTCCGCGGCATGCTGTTCCTGCCGTACGTGACCAGCTTCGTACTGGCGGGCATCATCTGGCGCTGGATCTACGAGTTCGACGGGCTGATCAACGGCCTGCTGGCCAAGGCGGACCTCGGCCCGGTGGCGTTCCTGGAGCAGTCGGCCGTGATCCTGCCCGCGCTGGCCGTGGTGTCGGTGTGGAAGGGGTTCGGCTACTCGATGCTGATCCTGCTGGCCGGGCTGAAGTCGATCCCGTCCTCCTACCTGGAGGCGGCCACGGTGGACGGGGCGAGCGCGTGGCAGCGCTTCCGCAGGATCACGCTGCCACTGCTCAAGCCCACGATCTTCTTCGTCGTGGTGATCGAGACGATCAGCGCCTTCCAGACCTTCGACACCGTGTACGTGATGACGGGCGGCGGCCCGGCCAGGGCCACCTACACGCTCATCTTCGGCATCTACGACCACGGCTTCCGATCGTTCGACTTCGGCTACGCCGCCACGTGGGGCATGGTGCTGTTCGCGATCGTGCTGATCGTGTCGCTGGTCCAGCGCCGCTTCCTGGATCGGGGTAACACATGACGATCACCGCCTCCCGGCCCGTCACCGAGGTGCGGGCGGACCGCGCGGCCCGCCGCCGGTGGTGGCGGGGCAAGTGGCCGCTGGCCGCCCTGCTCGCGCTGCTGTCGGTGCTGACCGTCAGCCCGTTCGTGGCCATGTTCATCGTGGCGCTCTCGCCGGCCGGCCGGCCGACCGTGCCGGTCCAGTGGCCGGAATCGCTCACGCTCGACAACATCACGCGGGTGCTCGAGTCGTCGGGGTTCGTCACGTGGACGATCAACTCGCTGATCTACGCCGTGGTCTCCGTGGTGATCATCCTGCTCACCTCGTCCATGGCCGGGTACGCGTTCGCCAAGAAGCGCTTCCCCGGCCGCGAGGCCATGTTCTGGACGTTCCTCGCCACCATGATGGTGCCGTTCCAGGCCACGCTCATCCCGACGTTCGTGCTGGTCAACAGCCTGGGCGGGGTGGACACGTTCTGGGGCCTGATCGTGCCGACGCTGGCCAACTCGCAGGCCGTCTTCCTGATGCGGCAGTTCATCCTGGGGCTGCCGGACGAGCTGTTCGACGCGGCCAAGGTCGACGGGGCCTCCGAGTGGCGGGTCTACTGGACGATCGTGGTGCCGCTGACCATGCCGATCCTGGCCACGCTGGGCGTGTTCGTGTTCCTGTGGCACTGGAACGACTTCCTGTGGCCGCTGGTCGTGGGCCAGAGCGACGCCACCCGTACGCTGACCGTCGGGCTGACCACGCTGCGGACCGAGGAGCTGCAGCTGTCGGTGCTCATGTCCTCGGCGGCCGTGTCGGTGGTGCCGTGCCTGCTGGTGTTCTTCCTGCTGCAGCGGTACCTGGTCAACAGCATCGCGATGACCGGCCTGAAATAGGGTCGTGCGGGTGGACATCGCTGTACGAAACCTTCGGCACCGGCTCCGCGGCGCGCTGATCGCCGCCGCGGCCACCCCCATGACCGCATCCGGCGAGGTGGACCTCGACCTGGTCTCCCGCTACCTCGCCGGCCTGGTGGCCGACGGCGCCACCGGCCTGGCCGTGCTCGCCCACACGGGCCGCGGCCCGTACCTCGCCCCCGACGTCCGCGCCGCCGTCATCGAGCGCGCGGTCGCCTGCGCCGCTGAAGGGGGCGTCCCGGTGCTGGCGGGCGTGGGCGGCGGGGCGGAGGACCCGGCGGCGCAGGCGCGGGTGGCGGCCGAGGTGGGCGCGGACGGCGTGCTCGTCTTCCCGTCGGACGGTGACCGGGTGGCGCTGCACGAGGAGGTGTGGCGGGCGGCCCGGCTGCCGATGATCGCCTTCGACCTCTACACGCGCCCGTGCCCGGCCGGCACGCTGCGCGAGCTGCTGGCGCATCCCGGCGTGGCGGGGCTGAAGACGGCGCTGCTGTCGGACGCGATGGGCTGCCAGCGCGCCATCGCGCTGGCCAGGGAGGCGGACCGGCTGGCGATCACGGGGGAGGACCGCATGTTCGGCCCGTCCCTGCTGTGGGGGGCCGAGGCGGCCCTGGTCGGCATCGCCGCGGCCAGTGTGGGGGTGACCGCCGCGGTCCTGGAGGCGTTCGCGGGCAAGGACCTGCGCGCGTTCGAGGAGGCGTCCGGGCGGCTGGACCGGCTGGCGCAGGTCACGTTCACCGAGCCCATGGAGGGCTACGTGCAGCGCATGCTCTGGCTGGCCGCCGCCGAGGGCCGCGTGCCCGCGACGCACGCCCACGACCCGTACGGCCCGCCCCTCCCGGAGGAGGAGCGGGCCGTGATCGTCGCGATGAGCCAGGCGGCCCATTGACGGCCCACGACGGCCAGGCTCGTCAGCGGGCTGCGGTGGCCACCCGGTCCTCGTGGTGCGCCAGGCGCATCAGCGGCCCGTGATGGCCACCCGGACGAGGTTGCGGGCGCGGACCGCGTACAGGGCCCGGCGGGAGGGGTCGAGCGCCAGCTTGGGCTCGCCGCCGAACCACTGCCCGGCCAGCCCCTCCACGATGGCCTTCGACGTGAACGCGACCAGGTCGATCTTGTAGATCGAGCCGCCGTCCGTGCAGTACGCCACCCGGCCGGTGACGAACAGCTCACCGCCCTTCGTCCCGACCTTGATCGTCCGGGTGACCTTCCTGCTGCGCACGTCGAACTCGAACACCTCGCCGGTGCTCGCCATGCCGTACAGGGCGCCGTTCCTGCCGAGGGCGAGCGAGGAGATCATGCGGGCGCCGGGGACCGGCTCCAGCTGCCAGAGCAGCTTGCGCGTGCGCAGGTCGAAGGCGGCCAGGCGGGCGGTCGTCGTGACCGGCGGCAGGCCGAGGCCCTCCTGGATCAGGGTGCCCAGGTAGGCGACGCCGTGCCGGGCGACGACCGAGTAGACGGTCTGGCGCTCCACCACCGGCCGGTACGTCTCGTACGTGCCGGTCCGGGGCGAGTACAGGGAGAGCGCGCCGTTCATGTGGCCGGGCTCCGGCTGGGTGGGCATCACGATCAGGCCCGTCGTGGCGTCGTAGGCGAGGTCGCGCGGGCGGTCCTGCTGGTTGCCGGTGCGGGCGATCAGCTCGGCCCCGGTCTTGCCGCGGTGGTGCGCGTACAGGGCCGCCTGGGTGTAGACGCCCAGGTACGTGGTGTCGCCGACGGTGAGCAGCGTCTTCGGCTCGCCCGAGATGCCGAGCCGGGTCACCTTGCCGGTCGCCAGGTCGTGGACGTCGGCGCCGCCCTTGCCGCCGACGTAGACGCGCCGGCCGTCGGAGTGCACGGACATCGGCTCCTCGGGGGCCGCCTTGAAGCCGCGCTGGACGAGGTTGACGTAGTCGAGCGAGCCGGTCGCCGGGTCGTAGACGAAGACCGCGCTGTCCTGGATGCCGTAGATCCGGCCCTCGTGGGCCAGCAGGCGGTGGGTCGCAGCCTCGAAGTAGGGGACGCCGAGCACCTCGAGCTTCTCCGTTGCCAGGTGGTAGCGGTAGAACGTGCCGGAGGGGCGGCCGGCGAAGTAGACGTACCCGTCGTGGATCAGGACCGCGACGATGTACTTCTCGCCGGCCGCGGTGGCCTTGACGACCCTGTAGTTCTGCGGGGCGGCCTTCTCCAGCACGAGCAGCTCGCCCAGCGAGTTCATGCCGCCGGCCAGGTGGGTCTCCGACATGCCCATGCTGGAGACCCAGTCGCGGTCGGCCACGGCGGACGGCAGGAGCTCGCGCTTCTCGCCGGTCCTGCGATCGATCGCGATCAGGTGGGCGTTGGCGCCGATCCCGGCGTAGACGTACGTGTCGTCGGCCTGGATGCTGCGGACGTACGCCTCTCCGGGGGCGGGCTGGCCCAGGTCGCGGCTCGTGCCGGTGGCCGGGTCGTACTCCCAGACGCGGCCGGGCTCCGACGTGCCCAGGTAGACCTTGCCGTCGGGGGAGGAGGCCATGGTCCAGATGTAGTGGTCGGGGTATTCGGCGACCTTGGTGACCTGGCCGGCGATGGTGTCGATCTTGTACAGGTCGGATCTCGCGTGGGTGCCGACGTAGACGTCGGTGCCGACCTTGCACATCGCCCAGATGCCCACCCCGGTCGGGATGTCGAAATGGGTCGTGACCGAATCCTGGGCGAGGTCGAACGCGCCGACCACGTTGGGCGACAGGCCGCGCGAGCCCGCGTAGAGCACGCCGCCGACGAACTCGCCGTTGCCCAGCGGGCTGGCGACGCTCGCCGGCCCAAGGTCGGTGAGGGTGCCCTCGGGCTGTGGCGGGGCCGTTCCGAGGGTCGCGGCGCGGGCCGGGGTGGCCGTGAACGTGGCGGCCGCCGTGGTCGCGGCGGCCGCCTGGAGGAAACGACGGCGGGGGATCATGCGCGGGCTCCCTTGGTGAAGTTTGGGCCGCACGCTATAACGGGCTAGGCCGTAATGTCCAGAGCGAAGAGCGCCGCGGCGTTGCGCCAGGCGATCCGCTCGGCGGTCTCCCCGGTGAGTCCGGCCGCCGCGACCGCTCCGAAGGCCGACGACGGGTCGATCAGCGTCGCGTCGGTGCCGAACAGCAGCTGCGCCGGGTCCACGGCCGCCACCACCTCCGCGATGCGCCCGGCGGGGAAGTGCGACCAGCAGGGCTCCAGATAGAGGCGGTCGCAGGCGTTCGCGGCCTCGATGGCGTGGCGGAACCCGTCGGCGCCCATGTGCCCGGCGATCACCCGCAGGTCCGGGATGCCCGCGCAGACCTCCGCGAGGGCGAGCACGGACGTGCCCCAGGTGTGCACGAGCGCGGGCCGCCCCGTCGCGGCCACCAGCGTGAGCGCCTCGCGCAGGTGCGCGGAGCCGACCGGCGAGCCCGTGTAGTCGGTGTGGATCTTCACGCCGACGAACCGGCCGCCCGGCAGGTACGCCGCCAGGTCCGCCTCCGCCTCGCGCAGCCGGCGCGGGTTGACCGTGACGTAGCCGAGCAGGCGCTCCTGCGTCTCCAGGTAGGAGGCCAGGGCGCGGTTGCCGGTGGCGGCGTCGTAGATGACGGCCTCGGTGGCCGAGACGATCGCCCGGTCGATGCCGTAGCGGTCCATGGTGGCGAGGTTGCCCTCGGCCACGTCCATGGTGAAGAACCACGGGCCCCAGTGGGCGTGCACGTCGATGATCATGACTGTGGCCTCCTCAGCAGCCTTTCCGCGTTGCCGCCCGCCACGGCGGCGATCTCCTCCGGCTTCAGCCCGCTGGTGGCCAGGCGCAGGAGGGGCACGAGCGGCTCGTAGTGGGGGGCGCGCGAGCCGTACAGGAGGCGGTCGGCGCCGAGTTCGGCGGCGGCGAGCTCCAGCGCGTCGGGGGAGTTGAGCAGGCGGGTGGAGGTGTGGAAGCCGGGCTCGTCCGCGGCCGCCACCAGGAAGTCGCCCAGGTGGTAGAAGTGCGTGTCGAGGAAGACCACGCTCGCCCCGAGCCCCGCGAAGGGCTGCCAGAACCTGCGCACGTCACCGCCGGTGAGCACCACCAGGCCGAGCCGCGCCGCCCGGCGCGCGACGTGCCTGACGGACGGGAAGCCCGCCTCGACGCCCTGCTCGTCGGGGAACAGCCGGACGGCCCGGACGCCTTCGGCGGCCAGCCGCTCCAGCTCGCGCGCGGCGCCGAGCGGGTCGCGCAGGTCCACGGCCCCGACGGGCACGACCCCCGGCGTCCGCGGGTCCACGGCGCCGGCGGCCAGGACCTCCGGGGATCGCAGGTCCGCGGCGTCGGAGGGCGCGACCTCCGGAGATGCCTGCGCGATCACCTCGTCGTTGCCCGAGCGCACGTCGAACAGCGCGGCCCGCAGGCCCGCCACCGCCGCCGCCCTGATCCGGTGCTCGCCCAGCAGCCGCAGCACCTGCTCCGGGGCGCCGGGCGGGCCGTCGCGGTCCGGGTACGCCCCGAACAGCACGTCCACGTCCAGCGCCACCTCCAGCCCGCCGACCAGGCGCCACGCGTCGAACGGAATACCGGACCCATCCTCAATCGCCATGCCGGACATCATGCCATTGACGAACTGTGCGTATAAAGTTACGGTCTGGCCCATAATTGCTCAGCAATGAACGCGAGGTGCGCCCATGCTCCGATCCCTCCTGGTAATCCTGTCGGCGCTCTTACCCGCGCTCCTCACCGGCCCGGTCGCGCGGGCGGCGACGGCCTGTGACACCCCGGCGGTGGAGCGGTTCGGCCCGGCGTCGGTCACCGGCGCCATCGTGGGCGCGGCCGTGCTCGACGGGCACGCCTACGTGGTGACCCGCGGCCTGAAGCCCCCCGTGCTGGCCGACATCGACCTCGCCACCCGCAAGGTCGTCAGGAGCGTCACCCTGCCCGACGGCCCGGCCGCCGGTGAGCCGGAGGGCGCCTGGGCCACGGCCGTGTCCGGCGGCAAGATCTACGCCGGCACCTACCCGGTGCCCGACCTCTACAGCTTCGACCCGGCCACGGGCGCGGTGGAGCGGCTGGCGTCGTTCGGGAAGAACGGCGGCTTCGTCTGGAGCCTCGCCGCCGCGCCCGACGGCACCCTCTACGCCGGCACCTACCCGGACGGCCGGGTCCGCGAGTACGTGCCGGGCACGGGCGCGGTGCGCGACTTCGGCGTGCTGGTCCAGGGCGAGCGGTACGTGCGCGCGGTCGCCGCCGACGCCACCTACGTGTACGCGGGGCTGCTCGACAAGGGCAGGCTGGTCCGGATCACCCGGGCGGACGGCGCGGTGAAGGAGCTGGCCGCCGCCCCGACCGGCATCGGCGCCATCGCCGTGCACGGCGACCGGGTGCTGGCCGCCGCCGGCGACACGCTGATCGACATCCGCTCGGACGGCACCGACGAGCGCCGGACGACCCTGGCCGGCGGCACGATCGACATGCTGACCGTGGCGGGCGACGACACGATCTACGCCACCTCCCGGCCCGACGGCGCCGTCCACCGCTACCGCACGGGCGAGACCGCCTTCACCAAGGTCGCCGAACCGCCGTCGCCGGGCGACGAGACCAGGCGGATCCAGCAGCTCGACGACAACACCCTGCTCGGCTTCTCGGGCAGCGGCGGCATGTGGTGGCTGGACCTGCGCACCGGCAAGTCCGAGTTCGTCGACCTCATCGACGCCGGCCTGCCCAGCGGGCCGGAGCGGCCGCAGAGCATGCTCGTCGTGCCGAACCGCGCCGTCTACGTCGGCGGCCACTTCTCCATGGAGGTGCGTGACCTGCGCACGGGCGACAAGCGCAGGTTCCGGATGCCCGGCGAGCCGAAGGACCTCGTGCGGAAGGGCAACAAGATCTACGCCGCCATCTACCCGAGCGGGCAGATCGTCTCCGTCGACCTGCGCACCGACCGGGTGCGCAGCCTCGGCTACCTCGGACACGGCCAGCAGCGCCCCTGGGACATCGAGTACGACCCCGCCACCGACAAGCTCGTGGTCGCCAGCGCCCCGCTCGGCGCCAAGCTGAACGGCGCCCTGTCCGTGATCGACCCCCGCACCGGCCGCATCGACGTCTACGAGGGCGTCATCCCCGACCAGAGCCTCATGAGCCTGTCGGTCGACCCCCGAGGCGGCGTCGTCTACCTGGGCGGCGACGTGCTCGGCGGCGGCGGCACGCCGCCGGTCAAGACGTCGGCGTCCGTGGCCGCCTTCGACCTGCGCGCCCGCAAGGTGCTCTGGCAGGTGGACCCGATCCCGGGGCACCGCACGTTCCAGGACATCAAGGTGCACGACGGGCTGCTGTACGGCGTCTACAAGCGCGACTCGGGCACCTGGATCGCCATGGACCTGGCCACCAAGACGGTGGTGCGGCAGGGCAAGCTCTCCGGGTACGGCGAGCTGACCGTGCACCGGGGCAGGGTGTTCGCTGACACGTTCTTCGGCGGTGGCAACGCGTACGAGCTGGGCACCGAGGCCAAGCTGCTGGCCACCGGGCTCGGCGACGAGTGGTACACCAACCCGCAGCTGCACTTCGAGCCCGGCTCCTGGTGGGCATGGGGGCTCGTGGGCCGGGACCTGGCCAGGATCCGGCTCGATCCGCGCTGCCCGGCCTTGACCGTCACTCCGTAACCTCGCTAGTTTCGGTCTGTGCCGAAATATGTGATCGATGCCCACCGGCTCGTCGGTCCCGTGCCGTTCGACGACCTGCCGACGGACCCCCGGGACGAGATGGACCGGCTGGGCATCGACCGGGCCTGCGTCACCCACACGCTCAGCCTCTACTCCGACCCGAAGGCGGGCAACGACGCGCTGCTCGCGCTCGACGACCCCCGGCTCATCCCCGTGCCCGTCGTCGTGCCCGGGGCCGGGGAGCCGGACGGGCCGGACGACGTGGCGGCGTGGGGCGTACGGATGATCAGGCTCTGTCCCGAACGCCACCGCTTCGACCTCACGGGACCGTGGGCCCTGCGGTGGCTGGCCGAGATCGGCCTGCCCGTCGCGATCGACCTCGACGAGACCTCGCCCGCCCAGCTCCGCCGCCTCGCCGAGCGCCTGCCCAGCCTGCCCGTGCTCGTGCTCAACCCCGGCTACCGCCGGCTGCGCGCGCTGGCCGAGCTGATGGCCGAGGCGCCGAACGTGCGGGCCGAGATCGGCACCGTCAACACCCAGGGCGGCGTCGAGTGGCTGGCGGCGCTGTTCGGGGCGGAGCGGCTGGTGTTCGGCACGGGCGCGCCGGTGGCCGACGACTGCGGCCCCCGCTTCCTGCTCGACCACCTCGACCTGCCCCCGGCGGACGTCGAGCGGATCGCCGCCGGGACGCTGGAGGAGCTGCTGTGATCCTCGACGCCCACGGCCACGTCGGCACCTGGCCCGACTTCCTCATCCCCCATCCCACCGCCGAGCATCTCGTGGCCGCGATGGACCGCATCGGCGTCACCGCGATGGGCATCAGCCACCTGCTCGCCGTCGGCCCCGACGCCGTGCGCGGCAACGAGCTCGCCATGGAGATCGCCGGACGGTTCCCCGGCCGGTTCGGGGTCTGGCAGGTCTACAACCCGCACCACCGCACCCCGCTCGCCCGCGACGGCGTGTGGGGGGTCAAGCTCCACCCCGACGTGCACCAGTGCCGCCTGGACGACCCCCCGTACGAGCCGGTCTGGCGGCTCGGCCTGCCGGTCCTGGTGCACGGCCAGACGGACTCGCCCTGGAGCGACCCCGCCCAGTTCGCCGCCGTCGCCGCCCGGCACCCGCACGTGCCGCTGATCATGGGTCACACCGGGCTCTGGGCCTACGGGTTCGGCCGCGCGGCCCGCCTCGTGGCCGACGTCCCGAACGTCTACCTGGAGACGTGCGGCTCGAAGATGACCGGGCGGTGGATCGCCCGGCTGGCCGCGCTGGCGGGGGCCGAGCGGGTGCTGTTCGGCTCGGACGCCTGCTTCCTCGACCTGCGCACCGGCTACGGCCGCGTCGCCCTGGCCCCGCTCACCGACACCGACCGCGCCCTCATCCAGGGCGCCAACCTGGCCCGCCTGCTCGGCCACCCGTGAAGGCCCGCTCGTAGGGGTCCGCTCGTGCAGACCCACCCGAGGTTCACCCGTGAAGGCCCACCCGAGGTTCACCCGTGAAGGTCCACTCGTGAAGGGACGTCTCCCGTGACGCTCGCCATCCACGGCGGCACTCCAGTCCGCTCGACCCCCTGGCCCGCCTGGCCGCCGCCTCTCGACCCCGCGCAGCGCGAGCTCGTCACCAAGGTGCTCGAGAGCGGCCTGTGGGGAGCCACGCAGGGCGGTTCCGTGGTGTCGGACCTGACCGGCGCGTTCGCCCGCCGCTCCGGCGTCCCGTACGGCGTCGCCGTGGGCAACGCCACGCTGGGCCTGTTCGCCGCGCTGCGCGGCCTCGGCGTGGGCAGGGGCGACGAGGTGATCATCCCGGCGTACACGTTCGTGGCCTCGGCCACCGCCGTGCTGCTGGCCGGCGCCGTCCCCGTGATCGCCGACGTGGACCCGGACGACCTGCACCTGTCCCCGCGAGCCGTGCGGGACGCCGTGACCGCCAGGACCGCGGCGATCATGCCCGTGCACCTGGCGGGCAGCCCCGCCGCCATGGACCCGCTCAACGACCTGGCCGCCCGCCACGGCCTCGCGGTCGTCGAGGACGCCGCCCAGGCGCACGGCGCCACGTACCGGGACCGTCCCGTGGGCGGACTGGGCGACGCCGGGGTCTACAGCTTCCAGGCGAGCAAGGCCATGACCGCCGGCGAGGGCGGCCTGATCGTCTGCCGCGACCAGGCCGTGCACGACCGCGTCTGGTCGGTGTGCAACCTCGGCCGCGCGCCCGGCGGCCGCTGGTACGGCCACCCGTCCGTCGGCTGGAACCTGCGCCTCACCGAGATCCAGGCGGCGCTCCTGCTGCCCTGGCTGGACCGCCTCGACGAGGAGATCGGCCGCAGGGACGCCTTCTGCGCCGCCCTGGAGCGCGAGCTGGACCACGTCCCTGAGGTGACCGTGGTGCCGCAGCCGGAGGGCACGACGCGCGACTCGCGCCACCTGCTGATGCTGCGCCTCGACACCGACATGGACCGGGAGTTCCTGCTGGCCGCCATGGCCGCGGAGGGGGTGCCGCTCGACGCCGGCTACCCGCCGCTCGGCACGATGGCCGCCCTCACCGCCGAGGGCGCCCGCGTCGAGCCCTGTCCGGGCGCCGAGGAGGCCGCCACGACCGTGGTGTGGGTACGCCAGGCCATGCTCATGGACGCCCCCGAGGCGGCCGGCGACGTCGCCGAGGCCCTCGCGAAGGTGCTCTCCAATTAGTTCCTTAGCCGTAATTCGTCATTGGCGGAGGTTTCAGTCATGATCTTAATCAAGCGCATGCTGGCATGCGGCATGGCGGCCGCCCTCGCCGTGCTCGGCGCCGCCGCCCCCGCGGTCGCGGCGGCGCCTCGCGTGGAGGATCTC